>JACMOQ010000348.1 GCA_014377905.1 Acetobacteraceae bacterium
TGAAAAATATGCCTTCGCCCCGCGCACGCGCTAGAAACATCGCCGTGGGCGCCTGGGCCGGGGCGGCCCGACCCGCGCAGCACCTGCATCCGATCACATGGGCGGTAGTGCCCAGGGTGAAGTGCCCAACCGGCCTATGGCACCCGATCAGCAGGCCGTCTTCCACCAGAACCGCATCATCGGCACGCAGCATGCTGGCGGCCTGGGTGGCACCAACGAAAACCACGGGAATGCGAGGGTCTGCGTACATGAAAGCTATACATAAGGATGTCTTTATGTCATAGCAATTGAAATGGAAGATTTGCTCACAGCACTCCGCGCCTGTGCCGAGCCAACCCGGCTACGTTTGCTCGCGCTTGCCGCACGCGGATCTTTTTGCGTGATGGAGTTCACTGAAATCCTCGGCCAGTCGCAACCGCGCTTGTCGCGGCATTTGCGTTTGCTGGGCGAAGCTGGGCTGCTCGATCGCTTGCGGGAAGGCCCAAACGTTTGGTTCACCCTGCCCGGTGCGGGAACAACCCCTGGCGCGTTGGCGCGCGCGGTGCTCGCCCACGTGCCCGGCGAGGACGCGGTTCTGGCCACCGACCGACGCCAGGCAGCCCGTGTGCTGGCCGAGCGCGCCCGCATCGCGTCGGAAACCTTCCGCAAAGCAGGGGCTGACTGGGACGAAATGCGGGCATTGAACCTGCCGGCCGCCGATGTCGAGGCCGCTTTGCTCGACGCGCTGCCACAAGGCGGGTTGGGGCGCATGCTCGATATTGGGACTGGTACGGGGCAAATGCTCGAATTGCTGGCGCCGCGGGTTTCCGGCGGCCTTGGCATTGACGCCAGCCGCGCCATGCTCGCACTGGCACGTGCCCGGCTGTCGCGACCGGGCCTCGATCACTGCGCGGTGCGTCTCGCTGACATGTATCGACTGCCCCTCGCGGATGCCGAGTTCGATCTGGTGGTGCTGCAAATGGTGCTGCACTACGCCGAGGACCCTGGCGCGGTGCTGGCCGAAGCCACCCGCGTGTTGCGGCCAGGTGGGCGCCTGGTGGTGGTCGATCTGGCCGAGCATGACCGTGCCGCCGCCATCAGCCATCTCGCGCATCGCTGGCCCGGCTTTACGGTCGCCGCCTTGCACGAAATATTCATTTCCGCTGGGCTTAGGCCTGGCAACACCGTTGTGGTGCCCGGGCCGATGGATGTCTGTCTGTGGTCGGCCACCGCCACCACCCAAACCTTGGAAGCCGCCGCATGAACCGCCCCCATCTTCTCGACGCACTCCGTGATCACGTTTTGCTGTGCGATGGCGGCATGGGCAGCCGGGTGCAAGCGCTGACGCTCGATATCGAGAAGGATTATTGGGGCCAGGAGAACTGCACCGATATTCTGTCGCTTTCGCGGCCAGATTTGGTGCGCGACATCCATCGCGGTTATTTCGCCGCCGGCGCCGACATGGTTGAAACCAACACCTTTGGTGGGTCGCCGATTACACTTGCCGAGTTCGATCTGACCGACCGCGCTTTCGAAATCAACCAGCGTTCCGGCGAACTGGCGCGCGAAGCTGCCGAAAGCTTTGTCGATGGCCGGCATCGTTACGTCATCGGCAGCGTCGGGCCAGGCACCAAGCTGCCGTCGCTTGGCAACATCGCCTATGATCCGCTGGAAGAAGCGCTGTTTCAGCAGTCGCGCGGGTTGATCGCCGGACTGGTGGACGCGATCCTGATCGAGACTTGCCAGGACCCGTTGCAAATCAAAGCCGCCGTCAACGGTGCCAAGCGCGCGCGCGCGCTGGCCGGCACCGACACGCCAATCTTTGTGCAAGTGACCGTTGAGACCACTGGCACTTTGCTGGTCGGTCCCGATATCGCGGCCGCGGCGACCGTCATCCAGGCACTCGACATTCCGCTGATGGGGCTAAACTGCGCCACCGGGCCCCAGGAAATGGCCGAGCACGTCAAGTGGCTCGCGGCCAACTGGCCGGGGCTGCTGTCGATGCAACCCAATGCCGGGCTTCCAGAACTGGTCAATGGCGCCACCCATTATCCGCTCGGTGCCGCCGAAATGGCGAGCTGGATGGAACGCTTTGTCGCCGAAGACGGTGTCAATCTGATCGGCGGCTGCTGTGGCACCTCGATTGAGCATATCGAGGCGCTGGACGTTATGCTGCGCCGGCGTGGCGGTTTCCGGCCGGCGCCGGTGCAACGCAGCGTGGTATGGATGCCGTCGGTGGCGAGCCTGTATCAGCAAACCCCGTTGCGCCAGGAAAACAGCTATTTCTCGATCGGCGAACGCTGCAACGCCAATGGCTCGCGGAAATGGCGTGAATTGCAGGAAACCGGCGACTGGGACGGCTGCGTTTCGATGGGCCGTGAGCAGATCGCCGAAGGCTCCAACAGCCTCGACATCTGCACCGCCTTCGTTGGTCGCGACGAAATTTACGAGATGAACGAAGTGATCACCCGCTTCACATCTTCGGTAAACTCGCCTTTGGTGATCGACAGCACCGAAACCCCGGTGCTCGAGGCAGCTTTGAAGCTGCATGGCGGCAAGCCGATCATCAACTCGATCAATTTCGAGGATGGCGAGGATGCCGCGCATGAGCGTCTGGTGCTGGCCAAGCGCTTTGGCGCGGCGGTGATTGCGTTGACGATTGACGAAGTCGGCATGGCCAAATCGCCGGAACAGAAGTTGGAAATCGCCACGCGTCTGGTGGATTTCGCCTGCACGAAGCACGGGCTTCAGCAATGCGACCTGCTGATCGACCCGCTAACCTTCACCATCGCTACTGGCAACGAGGATGACCGCAAGCTCGGGCAGTGGACGCTTGAAGGGATCAAGATGATCTCGGAGAAATTTCCCGACATCCAGATCATCCTTGGCCTGTCCAATATCAGCTTCGGTCTGAACCCGGCGGCGCGCGCGGTTTTGAATAGCGTGTTCCTCGATCATGCGGTGAAAGCCGGGATGACCGGCGCAATTGTGCATGTCTCAAAAATCCGGCCGTTGCATCTGATCGCGCCGGAAGAATTGCAGGTTTGCGAGGACCTGATTTTCGATCGTCGCCGCGAAGATTACGACCCATTGCAGAAGCTGCTGGAGATTTTTGCCGATCGCAAGCTGGTTGATGCGGTCAAGAAAACCCGCGCCGAAACCGTTGAAGGCCGGCTGAAGGACCGCATCGTCGATGGCGACCGAAAAGGTCTGACAGACGAATTGGATGACGCGCTCAAGACCAATGAACCGCTGGCGATCATCAACAACATCCTGCTCGACGGCATGAAAGTCGTTGGCGAATTGTTTGGCGCCGGCAAGATGCAGTTGCCCTTCGTGTTGCAATCAGCCGAAACCATGAAGGCCGCGGTCGCTTATCTCGAACCGATGATGGAAAAAATCGAGGGCCAGGAAAAAGGCACGATTGTGCTGGCAACCGTGAAGGGCGATGTCCACGATATCGGCAAAAACCTCGTTGACATCATCCTGACCAATAATGGCTATCGGGTGATTAATCTCGGCATTAAGGTCAAGCTAGCCGACATGGTCGCGGCGGTGCGCGAACATCGTGCCCACGCGATCGGGATGTCCGGACTGCTGGTGAAATCAACCGTGGTGATGCGCGAGAATCTGGAGGAAATGTCCAGATTGAACCTCGATATCCCGGTTCTGCTGGGTGGCGCGGCGCTGACCCGTAACTATGTCGAGGATGATTGCGTCCGCGCCTATGGCTGCGGCCGCGTCGCCTATGCGCGTGATGCTTTTGACGGGCTGCATCTGATGGACAAGGTCACCGGCAATGCGCTGGATGACTACCTGGCCGCGGTGCAGAA
>JACMOQ010000349.1 GCA_014377905.1 Acetobacteraceae bacterium
GCTCGGCCCCATACCTGCAAAACCGGCAAAGGGCATAGCGAGGCCACCCAGCTTCATGCTGACATTCGGGCAAGCGGCGAGCGCGCGAACTTGCGTCGCCCAACCGGCCAAACGCGCATCACGCTGCCCGGCATAGCCGGCGATGCCGACCGGCGTGCCAACATGATCAAGCACCATCGCGACATCGGGGAAGGCGCGCGCCAAGTCGACGACCTCGGTCAGTTGTGGCTCGAGGATCCACATGTCGAGCGACAGGCCGCGGACGGCAAAATGGCGGAGCGCTGCGCGCACTGCCGGATCGGCGCACAGACCGGGCGCAGCGTGCGCCAGCGGCCCCAGCACAGCGGGATCGGGATCATGCGCCATCATGTGGCGGATGCCGCGAAAACGCGCGCCGCCCGCCGCCAGATGCGCATCGAGCACCGGTGCCACGGCGTCACCCAGCCCTAGGTTGGCATGACCGACGATGCCGGCGCAGGCGCGGAACGGCCCATAGATGCCGCTCGCCGACATCGCCGCAACCCCGCGCACGAACTCGGTTTCGCCCACTGGTTTCAATTCTTCCGGGCCATCGGCACGATAAAAAGCACCGCATTGGACGTAGACGCTGGCGATCACATTATGACCGCCGCCAACGTCGGCCAGCAGTTCGTCGAGCAAGTAGCGCGGCGTCTGGCGGACGATGGCTTCGAAAGGATGGGTTGCCGGCGGCAACTGCTGCACCAGGGGGGTTCGGTCCCACAAATGATGATGCGGATCGATGATCGGCAGTTCGGGTTCAAGAATTGCTTCGGTCATACTGATCTCGCCCTCGCCCAGCGTCGCTTATGCCGCGGCAAACATGCTGCCACGCTGATTTGGCTGGCAAGCTATTTCTCTTCGAATGCCGTCGGGCTGTTATACGCTACACAGATCCCACAAACGGCGACGATCGCCTTTGCGTGACGGAAAACCGTCAATTTGTCTCATGGGTGTTGAAGCCGGACACGAGCGCATTCACCATACGGGTCCCGTTGCGGACGCGATAGGCGCGCGACCCGTGCAGAACCACCGCCACTTAAGGCTTTGGTCGTGGCGGGCGAGGGTAAATGATAAAGGCGCCTTCATTGCTGATAGCCGGTGTCTCGCCCATGCGGTGCACGGCGGCCTGGAGGCGCTCTAGTGCCGATGCCGGCAGTTCGAGGCGATGCTCATCGGGATGCGCCGGCGCCCTCATCGAATAGTCTTTGCCTGGGGTCGTAGTCATCTCGATATGCGCCCCGAGCAAATTGGCGACGGGATGTGTCTTGGCAAAGGCCGCGACGCGGTCGGCGCTGGCGACAAAGGTGGCAAACTGGTCGGTCGGCACATACAGCCTGCCAGGGTAAAGCATGTCGCCCGAAAGCAGCAGCCGTGTGCGTGGGTCATAGACCATGATGTGCGCCGGCTCATGCCCCGGCGTCGGGATGATCGACAAGCGCCGTCCGCCAAGATCGAAGGTGGCGATGTCGTCGGGCCAGTTTACCACCCCAAAGAAGCTTGCGACATCAGCCGGCTTCAGCCCGACGATGTCGGTTTCGGGCCGGGCGGCGAACTCGCTGTCGCCCTGAATATGGTCGCCATGGCTGTGCGAGTGGGCGATGACGAGCGGGATCGACGTGCGACCATGGCGTGCCAGCCATCTCGCAATGACAGCATCGACCGCTGGCCGGATCGCCAATCCACCAGCACCGGTATCGAGCAGCAAGGCGCGATCATGGCCGAACAGCAGATAGAGGAACGGCGCTTCGAAATTGGTGCGAACCGATTGACGGATGACAAACGTGTCAGGGTCGATCCGCTGGACCTGGGTTTGCGGCTCGGTTGCGGTGGTGCCGTTGTTCCATGGCGAAAACCGCGCCGCCGCTGCCGGTGCTGCAGCGCCTGCCAACGCCGCCGCCAGCGCCACAACTACAAAGCTGACGCGATATCCTTTAGTCATCATCGCCCTTCCGATTTCGCGTCTCGAGGCATAAAATTAATGGCGCTCCGCTGACAGCATGACCGGCTGTCACCGACTGCTCCGGGTTGACTGTTAGTTCATTGCTGCCTCCGCTGCCATTGCAGCCGGGTGGTGGAGCGAAGGGCAACTGTCCGGTCTGCCCGCATAAACTCTGGGCGCACCCGGCGCGATCCTATTGATGGCGGCAACCGAAGTACAGCCAATGCCTTCGCCGTGCGCCACGCCGTGACTGTCAGTTGGAGATAGGGGCTGTGCACCGTTCGCTGATGTCCACTGCAAGGTCGGCGAGCTCGCCGCCTGACCAAGCCGGGCAGGACTCCTTGTCCACGCCGCGCTCCTGACGTACGTCCGGGCCGCAGAGTGCAGGGCAAAGGGCAGAAGCGATGTTGAAATTGGTGGCGGCTGTCGCGGTGGCGGCGCTGGCGGGGCCAGTCTGCGCCGAAGTGGTGGCGATCACTGCCGCGCGGATGATCGACGTGACCGACGGCCGCGTTGTCGCCAACCCGGTAGTGGTTGCCGACAATGGTCGCATCGTGGCGGTGGGCGAGGCAGGGAACGTGGCGATTCCGGCAGGGGCGCGGCGCATCGATTTGCCCGGACTGACCTTGCTGCCCGGCTTGATCGACATGCACGTCCATCTCGACAGCGATCCGACGATTGGTGGCTATCGCGGTCTCGAATATGCCCAGAGCTTCAGCAGCGTCATCAGCGTCAAGCACGCCGCGGTGACGTTGAACGCCGGATTCACCACCGTCCGCAACGTCGGCAGCCGCAATCTCGACGATATCGGGCTCAAGCAGGCGATCGAGGCCGGCTATGTGCCGGGGCCGCGGATCGTGCCCGCAACCTATGCCATCGGCGCCACTGGCGGGCATTGCGACGCCACCGAATTTCAGCCCGAAATCAAGGTGGACACGCCAGGGGCCGCCGCCGGCCCCGATGCGATCCGCGCCAAGGTGCGACAGTTGCGCAAGATGGGCGCCGAGGTCATCAAGTTCTGCGGCACTGGCGGGGTGTTCTCCAAGACGACGACGGTCGGCGCGCAGCAGTACAGCCAGGCCGAGATGGACGCGCTGGTTGCGGAGGCGCACATGCTGGGGTTGAAGGTCGCAGTCCACGCCCATGGCACGTCGGGGATCAACGCGGCGCTGCGAGCGGGCGCTGACACCATCGAGCACGCCAGCCTTGCCGATGACGAGAGCTTTGCGCTGGCTAAGAAGAGCGGCGCCTGGTTCTCGATGGATGTCTACGACGATGATTATATCCTCGCCGAAGGCGCGAAGAACGGCGTCTTTGCGGAGAGCCTGGAGAAGGAGCGGGCGATCGGCCTGAAACAGCGCCAGACCTTCCAGCGATCGGTCAAGGCCGGGGTGAAGCATGTCTTCGGTACCGATGCCGGGGTCTATCCCCATGGCACCAATGCCCGGCAATTCGCCAAGATGGTCGAATGGGGGATGACACCGTTGCAGGCGATACAGGCAGCGACGGTTAATGCCGGGCAGGCCTTGGGGCGGCCCGGGGACGTTGGGACAATCGCGCCCGGCCGCTACGCCGATATCATCGCGGTTGCGGGTGACCCGTTGACCGATGTGAAGGCCCTGCAAACGGTGGCGGTGGTCATCAAGGGCGGGGTTGTCACCAAGGACGCGCGCTAGCCCGCCGAGTGCTGGATAGCCGCTCCGCACCATACTGATTACGTTTACCTGTCGATATGCCGGACTTGGGACCCTGGCCTTCCTGATGGAGGGTTTCGCCAACGGTCCCCATGCGGACACCCAGGCCGGTCGATTGCCGGTGACTTGCAGACACGGCAATTCCGTTTTGTTACGCTGCATTTTTCAGGGGAGCTGCAATGCTGAAGCGTCGTGATCTCATTATCTCAGGCATGCTCTTACC
>JACMOQ010000350.1 GCA_014377905.1 Acetobacteraceae bacterium
ATGACATAAAGACATCCTTATGTATAGCTTTCATGTACGCAGACCCTCGCATTCCCGTGATTTTCGTTGGCGCCACCCAGGCCGCCAGCATGCTGCGGGCCGATGACGCGGTCTTGGTGGAAGACGGCCTGCTGATCGGGTGCCATAGGCCGATTGGGCGTTTCACCCAGGGCGCTACCGCCCATGTGATCGGATGCAGGTGCTGCGCGGGTCGGGCCGCCCCGGCCCAGGCGCTCACGGCGATGTTTCTGGCACGTGCGCGGGGCGAAGGCACATTTTTTAGGCGCGTAATTGCTGTCGTGCACGACGTTGGTCTTGTTCGGGGCTTGCTGGAGGACGATGTAGTGGTGCGTGCGCGATTTCAGGTCGTGGATCAAGCTTGAGGCGACCGGATTTCGTCAACTTTCTTCATATTTGTGATGTATCGGCGGGCTGCTGTAGTCGGGTTCATCTGTCAGCCATTCGGTCAGTCGAACAATTTTTCGCCAGATTTGGAAGGCGCGCCTAGTTTGTTTATATCGCGGCGGGCGTTTTCGCCCGGATCGCAGCAATAAGGCAGGGGTAGCTCGTTTGGATCCAGTTCAGAACCCAGCATCGCAGGACGATCCGCCGCTCGGCGGCATGCCCCCCAGCGATTCTGGCGTGCAGGCCTCGCCTTTGGAAGTGCGAATTCTCGCAGTGATGGCGGCGGCGCGCTACCACGGCGTGGAACTCGACCGGGACGATCTGCGCTTCCCGGCAGGGGAAACCCCACCGCCTGCGGCGTTGGTGGAATGGGCGCGTACTAACGGGTTATGGGCTAGCGGCACCAAGTTCCGATGGCGCCATTTGCTGGCTGTGCAGACCGCTGGGCCCGTCGTGCTGCTGTTTGTGGATGGAAGTGCGGCTTTGATGGTGCGGGCCGATCCCGCCCGAAATGTTGTCTGGCTAAAGGACCCGCTGGCAGGCCCGGAAGCGCTCGGTATTCCGGTCGATGAACTCCGCCTCGCCCAGGTCTGGAATGGCGAGGTATTGCTGCTGCGACCCGAGCGCGGGACGCTTTTGGACAACGAACCCTTTGGTCTGATGTGGGTCGCGCGTTTGGTATGGCTGGAAAAGCCGATCCTGCGGGATATTTTTGTGGGCTCGCTTGTACTGTCGCTGCTGTCGATCCTGCCGGCGATGCTGGTTATGATTGTGATCGACAAAGTCATTACCTATCAAAGCTACAGCACCTTGGCGATGATCAGTGCAATTGTGATTATCGTCACGATTTACGAAATGTATCTCGGCCATATCAGGCGCCAGCTTATGCTGATTGTTGGCACACGTTTGGATGCCAAGCTGGGGTTGCACGTGTTCAAACGCCTGCTGGCGCTACCGATCGACTTTTTCGAGCGCACCCAGACGGGCGCGGTGATGTATCAAGTTGGCCAGATCACCAAACTGCGTGATTTTCTGACCGGGAAGCTGATGACCACGTTGATCGACCTGATCATGGTGCTGGTGCTTCTACCGATCCTGTTCTGGCTTAGCCCCATGCTGACTTGGATTGTATTAGGCGGATCGGTCGCGATTGCGCTGACTATTTTTGCCTTTCTCAAGCCAATGCGGCGGGTATTCGGCAACTACCAGGCCGCAGAAATTCAGAAGAACACTGTGCTGGTTGAAAGTGTGCAGGGCATCCGTACCGTGAAGTCGCTGGCGCTTGAGCCGCAGCAGCGGGAACTATGGGATCGTCGGTCGGCCGACGCTGCGTCGTGGCGGCAAAGCGTTGGCAACATGTCCAACTGGAGCCAGACGCTGGTTTCTCCCTGGGAAAGCCTGATTAATCGCGGTGCGTTGCTGTTTGGCGCCTATATCGCGCTGCTGTCGCCCACTGGGGCGAGTGTCGGCAGTCTGCTTGCCTTCATGATGCTCAGTGGAAGAGTCGCGGCGCCTTTGGTGAGCATGGCAAAATTAATCGAGGACGCCGAGGAGATGCGCACCGCAACCGGGCTTGCCGGCCAAGTGCTCAACATCAGGCCGGAAACGGAAACGCCCGGCGCCGGACTGCGTCCGCGTTTTGCTGGTGCGATCAGCTTCAATGCGGTCAACTTCACCTATCCCGGCGCCAAGAACCCAGCGCTTGAGAAAGTGAGTTTTGACGTTCCGCCCGGCACGATGCTCGGCCTGGTCGGACGCAGTGGCTCGGGCAAGTCCACCATCACCCGCCTGCTACAGGGCATCAACCGCGAATATGAAGGCACCATCAAGATCGATGGCAGCGATCTGCGTGAGATCAACCTAGCTCATTTACGCCGCAGCTTTGGCGTAGTGCTTCAGGAGAACTTCCTTTTTCGCGGATCGATCAAGGACAACATCATTGCCGGCCGTCCTGGCCTCACTCTAACCGATGCCGTCCGCGCCGCCCGCCTCGCCGGTGCCGAGGAATTCATCGAACGCCTTCCGACGGGGTATGAAACCTGGATCGAGGAAGGCTCCCCCAATCTGTCAGGCGGTCAACGTCAGCGCCTCGCGATTGCGCGTGCGTTGATCCATGACCCGCGGCTGCTGATCCTGGACGAAGCTACCAGTGCGCTTGACCCTGAGTCCGAGGCCCTGGTGAACGCCAATATCCAGCGCATCGCCCATGGCCGGACGATGATGATTGTGTCCCACCGCCTATCGTCGCTGGTGGATTGTCAGAATATTCTGGTGCTGGACAAAGGTCACATGATTGATATCGCCCCGCATGAGGTGCTGCTCGAACGTTGTACGATCTATCGCCAACTCTGGCTGCAACAGCACAGGCATCTTGAATCGCATACCTCGCGCGGACCGAAAAGCGCCTTGACGGCAGGCGCTTGACGATGCCGGCAATGCAATTCCCCGAGTTCAAGGCACACCCTGCCCATGACTGACCAGCCCGACCCGCCAGCAACATTGCGGCTGCCATCCGCCGAAGGTGGCCGGCAAGCCATGGCGCGCATGAACGACCAGGGCACGCCAGTTGGCAAGGTTTCACCACAGCCGGACGATTTAGCCCCGTTGTTAATGGAGTTTGAATCGCCGAGTGCGGCGTTGATCGCGCGGCCAGTTCCGGCGAAATCGCGCTATATCACCTGGGTCATCACCTCGATGTTCGCGGCGCTTCTGGTCATTATGTCGACAATTAAGGTTGACCGCATTGTTTCGGCGACCGGCAAGGTGGTGGCGACCGCCAACAACGTTGTTGTCCAGCCGCTCGAAACCTCAATCGTGCGTTCGATCAATGTCCGTGAAGGCCAATTGGTGCGCAAGGGCGATTTGCTTGCCCGGCTCGACCCTACCTTTACCGCCGCCGATGCCGGCGCGCTGGAAACGTCGGTCGCAAGCTTGCAGGCCGAGGTTGACCGCTTGCAGGCCGAGGTTAGCGGGCAGGAATTTCGTGGCAACGGTGGCATCCCGAGCCAGTTGCAGTTGCAGATTTTTTGGCAGCGCCGTGGTGAGGTTGCCGCCAAAACCGAAGGTTATCGACAAAAGATCGACAGCTTGCAGAGCAAGGTTGAACAGACCCAGGGCGAGTCTCTCAATCTGATGGATCGCTACAAATTGTCCCTGGATCTTCTGCAAAGGCGCCAGGAAGGTGAGCGCACCGGGGTGACTAGCTCGCAAAGCCGCTTGCAGGCCGAAGATGCCGCGAAAGAAGTCGAAGGACGGTTGAAATCAACGCTTAAACTCATTCAGGTCGGCCAGCGCGATCTTGCCGCGGCCGGATCTGAACGTGACGCTTATCTCCAATCGGTCAAAAACGAATCTGCCCAGCAATTCACCGAGCAGGGTCGAAAGCTGTCCGAGGCGCGGGAAAGCCTTACCAAGGCGCGGATGCGCAACAGCCTGGTGGAACTCCATGCCGATCGCGATGCGATCGTGCTGAGCGTGGCGGCGGTCAATGTCGGCTCGGTGATGGCATCTGGTGACCAGTTCATTACCATTGTCCCGGTTGATTCCCCGCTTGAGGTCGAAGCCATTCTGGACGGCCGTGACGCGGGCTATGTCGGGGTGGGCGATCCGGTGACCATCAAGTTTGAGACCTTCGCTTATACCCTGTTCGGAACCGCCGAAGGTGTGGTTCGCGCGGTCAGCCCGGATAGCTTTCGCAATCCGCTCGCCGATCGCAGCAAAGGTGGACGGCCGCAGAATCAGGATGAGGGCCCGGGGGCCTATTTCTTCCGTGCCCGGATTTCGCTGGATGCCATCAAACTACATGACCTGCCGGCGAGCTTTCGCATGACCCCGGGCATGCCGGTGGTCGCGGATGTGAAAGTCGGCCAACGCACCATCATGGCCTATATTTTCGCGCGGGTTATTCCGATTGCGTCAGAAGGGATGCGCGAACCATGATCTCAACTGGCCACGCGTCGATTAGAAAGGGATAGGGGGATGGCCGGGCTGATGAATCGGGTGTCGGGTTGGGTCACCTCGCCCGCCGGCAAGCTGCGGGCGGCGCGCAAACTCATTGCCGCCAACCAGCGCGCCGAGGCATTCCCGCTGCTGGCGCAGGCAGCCCAGGCAGGCGTGGTCGATGCCGAATTCGAGGTGGCGCGGGCCTATCTCGAAGGTTCGGGCGTGCCACCCAGCGCAAGTGAGGGCGCGCGGTGGCTCGAACGGGCGGCCCAGAAGGGCCATACGGAGGCGCAATCCCTGCTGGCGGCCTTATATGTGCGCGGCATTCCGGCACTTGCGCCTAATTTTGCGGGCGCCGCGGGCGCCGCCCTTGCCACCACCAGGCCGGCCGCAGTCCTGTTTGCCGGGATTGACGGCGCGATCCCTGATTTTGCCAAGGCCGTTGCCTGGGCTCGTAAATCGGCCGATGCCGGGTCCGCAGACGGGCAGGCGTTGCTGGCGTTCATATTTACCTCCGGGCCGGATGACTTGCGCGATCTGCCTCAGGCGGAGGAGCTGTATCGCCAATCGGCCGAAGCGGACTGCCCGCAAGGCTGCCTTGGCTATGCGCTGGCGTTGATGAAAAAGGCGTCCGGGCCCGAGGAATATGGCCCGGCTGCCAAACTGATGCGGCGCGCGGCCGACGCCAAGCTGGCGACAGCGCAATACCTGGCGGGTGTGCTGGCGGAAAACGGCCATGGCGTGCCGCTCGATTTGGTTGAAGCAGCTGCGTGGTACAGGTTGGCGGCAGTGCACGGGTTGCGCTCGGCCCAGGCGCGTTATGGGGTAGTTCTGATGCAGGGGCGCGGCGTGCCAGCCGATCCTGTGGAAGCCGAAACCTGGCTGCGTCGCGCGGCCTTGCAGGGCGACCCGGATGCAGCGGCTTTGGTCGGTGATCTGTATGCCAGGGGTGGCGATTTGCCCCCGAATCTCGCCGAGGCAGCGATGTGGTACCGACGCTCCGCCGAAGCTGGGCATAAGGGTGCGGCACGGGCGTTGGGGCTGCTCTGCCTCAACGGTATTGGGGTGCCACGCGATCCGATCGAGGCCGCCCACTGGTTCCGCCTCGCGGCTGATGCCGGGGAGGAACAGGCCAAGCACGATCTCGCAGCCCTGGTGATGAAGGGCCAAGCGCAGACCGAGGACACGGTTCGCACCCGCGAATGGTTCCAGCAGGCTGCGGCTAGCGGCGATCTGGTGGCCGCCTATAATTTCGGCGTTTGCCTTGCCGAGGGTATTGGCATTGAAAAGAACGACATCGAGGCAGCGTCGTGGTTGCGTCGTGCGGCTGAAGGGGTGGTAAACGCCCAATACTGGTACGGCCGGATGATGGCGGACGGGCGTGGCATGGTGGCCGACCCTGTCGAAGGCCAGATATGGATTTCCAAGGCGGCCAATGGCGGCCTGGTCGACGCGCAGGTGGCGCTCGCGGAAATGCTGGTGAGCGGCAGAGGCGGCCGACAGGATCATGCCGAAGCGCTGATCCTGTTCGAAACCGCCGCCGGCACAGGGCATGTCGGCGCAATGTTTGCTGTCGGTGCGTTGCTGGGCGGCGGGCATGATGTGCCATGGGACCGGGCCCGTGCCCAATACTGGTTCCACAAGGCCGCCGAGCACGGACATGGCGTCGCCCAGCAAATGCTCGGTCGCTATCTGGCGCGCGGCCTGGCGGGAGAAGTCGATATCGCTGCCGCGCGCATGTGGTTCGAGCGCGCGGCTGCCCAGGGCATTCCTGAGATCGAGGCCGATCTCGCCGCGCTGCCGGCCGCCGCGGCAGTGGGCTAAGGGATGCCTGGCACGGCGCCGGCGGACAGCGACAAAAGCCTGGGCGCGGGAATTCGCCGGGCACAGCAAGCCGCCCTGGCAGCGTTTCAAAATGGCCAAACCGCGCTGACCGCCGGGCAGTTGGATGATGCGCTGCGCTGGTTGGAACGTGGGCAGCGCTTGGCGCCAACCGATTTGATGATTGGGCTGTTCCTCGCGATCACCTACGTCCGAATGGGCACGGCGGCGAAGGCTTTACCCCTGTTGCACGACGTGGTGGCGCGCGGACCGACCCGCGAAGCCTGGTTCGCGTTGGCCGGCGCGGCGCATGATTCCGATGACCTTGCGCAAGCGGAAGCGGCGTTGCAAGCTGGGCTATCGGGATTTCGGTTGCCCGCCGATCCTGGCTTGGCCACGTTGGCCGACAAGATCGTCGCAGTCACCGAACGCCCCGGTTGGTGCGGGTTGCGCGCCGATGGCAGGGTCGAAATTCGCCTGACCGCCGGGCACGGCAAAGTGATGCTTCTGCTGGATGGCGCCAAGCTGCGGCGCGGCGCGCTTGTGGCGTTGGCAGATGATGTGGCGCAGCTCGCGGTAACAGCTTCCGGCGTCCATCTTCTTGGCAGTCCGATTGACCTTGCCGCCTTGCGCCGCACCGATGGCGCGGTCGCGGCGCGCGATGGCGGTTTGGATGGTTGGGCGATCCAGCGGCGGGACCCGGATTGTTTACCCTCGCTCACCATCAGCGGCGCGGATGGGCTGGGGCAGTTTCGGGTGCGCGCTGATTTACCCGCCGAAACCGAATTGGGAACAATGGAGCGACCGCGCCGGTTCGTGGTTCCGATGGCGCGGATCGCTGGGTTGCAAATGCCGGTGCATGTATGCGGGGCCGATGGGCGCGACCTGCCGGGCAGCCCGCTCGACCCGCTGGCCACGATCCGCGCCGCGCGGCTGCAGGCCCAAGGCGTGGCCGCATCATGGCCGCTGCTTGGGGCAAAAGCTCCGCTGCCATCGCCGCTGCTGATGGCATCAATGCCGGCGGCACTGCGCGGCCTACCCGCCCAGGCCACGCCGCAACCCGCGCGTGAGGTTGCGGTGATCATCCCGGTGCATGGCGCGATGGATGCCACGCGGGATTGCCTCGACAGCGTTTTTGCCAGCATTCCGGCGGGGACTGTGGTGATCGTTGTCGACGATGCCTCCGACGCCCCCGATCTTGTGCGTTGGCTCGACACGCTGGGGCGCCAGCGCAAGATCCGTCTGCTGCGCCACGCGACCAATCGCGGTTTTCCGATCAGCGTCAATGCGGGTTTGCGCGAAGCAGCCGGGTTGCCGGGGAAGCGCGATATGGTGGTGTTGAACAGCGACACGGTCGTAACCCCGGGATGGCTCGATGGATTGCGCCAGGCCGTCCATGCCGCCGCCGATATTGGCACCGCAACGCCCTTGTCGAACGCCGCGACTATCATGAGCTACCCGCACACGCTGCGGGCCAATCCGACGCCGGTCGATACCGCGCTTGCCGATCTGGCGCGCCAAGCCAAGGCGGCGAACAAACTCGAAACCATTGAAATCCCGACCGCAATCGGGTTTTGCATGTATCTCCGTCATGAATGCGTCGTCGAAACCGGGGTATTTCGCGACGATCTGTTCGCGCAGGGCTATGGTGAGGAAAATGATTTCTGCCTGCGCGCCCGCCATCTTGGGTGGCGCCACGTCGGGGTGCCGGGCATTTATGTCGCCCATCGCGGCGGCCAGTCCTTCGGGGCTGCCACCGCGTCGCTGATCACCCGCAACCTCGCCATCCTCGAAGACCTTCACCCTGGCTATCATGCTTTAATTGCGGCGTTCGAACAGCAAGACCCACTGGCCACGGCGCGGCGGCGGATTGATAGTCTGCGCTGGAAGGCCGCGCGCGCCCCGATACCTGCGCGACGGGCGGTGGTGCTGGTCAGCCACGATAATGGCGGTGGGGTTGAACGAGTGGTGCGCGCGCGCGTCGAGGCATTGCGCGCCGAAGGCACGCGGCCGATTTTGCTGCGACCGCTGCGCGGGGGGGATGGCTTGTTGATCCCGGATGCCTGCCTGGTGTCGGACGGCGCCTTCAGCGAAAACACCACCCCCAACCTCCGCTTTTCGGTGCCGGGCGAATTGGCCGAACTCGCCGCCCTGTTGCGCGATGACCGGGCAATTGCGCTCGAAGTGCACCACATGCTTGGCCACAACCACATGATCCTGCGGCTGGCCGCGCTTCTTGCAGTGCCAGTCGATTTTCATCTCCATGATTATGCGATGTATTGCCCACGCATCACTCTGCTTGGCCCGGAGCGGCGCTATTGCGGGGAGCCGACGGCGACGGTGATCTGCGATGCCTGTGTGGCAGATGCGGGACGGTCGATCGAGGAGGACATCGCGACCACAACCTTGCGCGCGCGGTCGGCCAATGACCTTGCCGCGGCGCGCAGGGTGGTGGTGCCGTCCGCCGATACCGCCACGCGGTTCCGCCGGCATTTCCAAGGCATCAGACCTGAAATCCTGCCGCTGGAGAACGATAGCAACTGGCCGTTGGTCCAGGTTGCACCCCAAAAAGGCCGCCGGCGCGTCTGTGTCATTGGCGCGATCGGGCCTGAAAAAGGCTATGACCTGCTGCTCGCCTGCGCCCGCGATGCGGCTATGCGCAAGCTGGCGCTGGAATTCACCGTCGTCGGTTTTACCGTCGATGATCAGCGCCTGATCGATACCGGCCACGCCTTTGTTACCGGCCGCTATCAGGAGGCTGATGGCGAAGCGCTGGTGCGGGCCCAATCCGCCCAACTGGCCTGGCTGCCGGCGATCTGGCCGGAAACTTGGAGCTTTGCGCTTAGCCTGGCTTGGCAGGCCGGGTTGCCGGTGGTCGCTTTTGACATCGGCGCGCCGGCCGAACGCATCCGCACCCATGGCCAGGGCTGGGTGTTGCCGCTCGGGTTGGCGCCGGGAGCGATCAACACCACCCTGCTTGGACTGGAGAGGGCTTCAGGATGATCGAAAACGAGACATCGGAATGGCTTGACCTGCGCGCCTTGACTGGCCATCACATTCCCATCCCGTCTGATGCCTATAATTTTTACGGCTGCGCCCGCTTTTGAAAATTTGCTTTCCGCGTTCCCGTTGAAGCCAGCCAGAACCGCCCTCCAACCGAATGAGAGCCAAATGTCCGATCATGTTGCCGTCGCGCAATCCCGTGCCCCCACCCCGAGGGTCGAAGAATTGCGGGTAACCGCGCATATGATGACCCTGGATCACGGCCTGTTCTGTATCCTCAGCACTCCGGTTCCAGGGGGCGATATTACGCAGGGTCTGCCTGGGGTGCGCCTGTCACTGCCACCGGGGCCGGGCGGGCGGCCAGATGCGGTCACCATTCGTGGCTTCGCTACTGATGGCTGGCTAAGCGCCACCGGGGACGCTGCCCTGGTGCGGGTTACCAGCCCGACGGCGCAGTTGATGGTGACGATCTATCAGGCCAAGGACGCCGTCGGCGGCGCGCCGAACATCCAGGTGATGCGCCTCGGCGAAGGTGGTCCGACCGATGTCGTCGCCCAGCCGGCCTTGGCCCCGGCTGGGCGGGCGCCGGTTGAGCCGATGCCCGCAACCGTGCCGCGCACCGCAATGGATCTGGTGGCCCATGTCCAAGGTTCCGGCGATGTTGGGTGTATGCTGGGTGAATGGATGGGCGCGAAGGGCAGCAAAACCTGGATCGAAGGGTTTGCGATCGCACCAACCAAGGAAGTTCTGCCGGCCGATGTCGAGTATCAGGCGGTTCTGGGGCGTGGCTGGCTGTCGCCATGGGCTGAAGGCGGCCAGTTCTGCGGCAGTCGCGGCATGGCGCTGCCGGTGTTGGGCCTGCGCCTGCGCCTCCGCGGCGCGGCGGCTGAGACCCATGAATGCTCCTATTCGGCGACTTTCGTTGATGGGTCCGAGGTCGGGCCGGTGCCGGGTGGGGAGGCGTGTGAGTCCGAAAGTCTGGCACCGCTCGAATCCTTCCAGATCGTGATCCATCGTCGCGGTCAGGCAGTGCGGCAAGTGTTGACCGCCGCGGTCGCCAAACCAGCGCCGAAACCCGTGAAGGCCGCGCCCAAACCCGCGAAGCGGGCCAAGCCGGCACCAAAAGCCAGCAAACCCGCGAAGCGATCGCGTTAGCCCGCGACCGGACAGGCAAGCATGGACGCGCGGCGCGACCAGTGGGTGATGGTGTGAAATTCCTTTTCGTTCACCAGAATTTCCCCGGCCAATACCTTTATATCGTCAAACACCTGCTGGCATCGGGCCAGCACGATATCGCCTTCATCTCACAGCCCTCCGCCAACGCGATCCCAGGTGTGCGGCGCGCGATTTACACCGCGCCAACCCCGGTCGTGGCGGCACTTCACCCGAACGCGGCCGACTTCGACATGATGCTGAAGCGCGCCGATCTGGTGGCGGGACTGGCCCGCACCCTGAAAGGCCTGGGCTTTGAGCCGGATATCATTATTGGCCATCATGGCTGGGGCGAGATGCTGCATCTGGTTGATGTTTGGCCGGGCGTGCCGCTGTTGGGGTATTTTGAATTCTTTTACAATGCCACCGGGCAGGATGTCGGGTTCGATGCCGAATTCCCGCCGGCGGCCGATGTCGCCAGCCATATTCGCGCGATGAACGTGGTGAACCTGCTGAGCTACGGCTTGAAGCAGCATGGCCAGACCCCGACGGCGTGGCAGCACACACGGTATCCTGAGTGGTTCAGTAAGGACATTCAGATCATCCCCGAAGGCATCTATCTCGATGTCTGCAAGCCCAACCCGGCCGCGGCACGCAAAACCCTTGCCGTCGGCAACTTTAAAATCGGGCCAAAGGAAAAGCTCGTTACCTATGTTGCGCGCAATCTTGAACCCTATCGCGGCGTGCACACCATGCTGCGGGCCTTGCCGATGCTGTTGAAGCGCCCCGATGTGAAAGTCATCATGATCGGCGGCGACGATGTCAGCTACGGCCCGCGCCGTCCGGACATGAGCTGGCGGGAGTATTTCCAGAAAGACCTGATCGGCAAATATGACGCTAGCCGGGTGCTGATGCCCGGCCAGGTCGCTTACGATACCTACCGCGACGTGCTGCAACGGTCAGATGCTCATGTTTATCTGACCTATCCGTTTGTCACCTCGTGGTCGCTGCGGGAAGCGATGGGCATGGGCTGTGCGATTATCGCGTCAGACATCCCGGCGGTGAGCGAGTTCATTACCCATAATGAAACCGGCATCCTCACCCCGCCGCTCGATTCCGGCATGCTGGCGCAGAACGTCCTGACCCTGCTTGAAGACCGCAAGTTGAATGCGCGGCTGCGGGCAGGGGCGCGTCGCTTTGCGGAAAAGACCCTCGACAACAAATTCTATATTGAGGCGATGGTGCAGCGCATATTCGAGCTGACCGGGCAGATGCCGTAACCTGATCGGGCGACGTAGCTCACTATCCTAGGCCGGGCCTGGTTCAACCCCTTCGGGGTACATCGTCGCATTGATATCGCCCGGCGTCAGCGCCCAGTGCATCGCGCATGGACCAATCTTGCGCACGAGAACCGCCGAACTTTCGTAGCCGGCGGCTTTTTCGGCATCCATTTTGTTGTCGCGCAGCAGGAATGGCAGAATGAAATGCTCGCCATCCATTCCGCGCTCGATTATTTCGAAACCGGTGTGGCGGTTGAACAGCGCGTCCCAGGCAGTGTCGGAAAAGCGCCAGAAATCCCAGGGCATGTCGTGCATACCGAGCGGTTGATGGGACGAAATCAGCGCGATGCCACCCGATCGTAGCACATGGTTGATTTGCGGAATAACCGCCCACGGCATCATCAAATGTTCGAACACGCTCACCGACAGGACCGCATCGAAGCTGTCGGCGGGAAAATAGCGGTCAA
>JACMOQ010000351.1 GCA_014377905.1 Acetobacteraceae bacterium
GGCCGGCAATGCGCGGCGTCGGTCGATACCGCGCTGATGGGGGCGACGACGCTACCGCGGTAGCGCCAACACTGGGGGGCCACGTTCGCCCCAATGCAAGCTGCCAGCTTCATGGCATGACGGACACACCGGATGCCACGCCGCTTGTTCCGCGCCGCAGCCGCTACAACGCCAACCCGGCTGTAACGGCGCATTGGCGGCATCGCGCAAATGGGATGTCTCCGCCGCGTTGTCTCCGCGCGCCCGTGCCAGATCGGCGCGCAGCAATCCGGCCCGGCGGTCACCCAATCCGCCCGCCTCGGCGGCATCAAGGTGATAGGCGGCATCCCCCAGCGCGCCGGCGGCAAACGACAATCGGGCGAGCGCAAATTGCGCCTCCTTGTGGGTCTGGCGCAGATGCACGAATTCGGTGAACAGTTTCAGGCGGGCAACAGCGTCATCCCCAGGCGCCACAACGAACGCAACCAGATCGGGGTGTGGGGCCATCTTCCAGCTTTCCCGCACCACATCCAACGCTGCCCGTTCGCGTCCGGTGCCACGCAGCGCATGGGCATACGCCAGCGCCGCCGGGATCAGGGCCTTGTCTGCGTTCCATGCCTGTTTGGCGAGTTGCAACGCCGCCTCGCCACCACCCGCCGCTTCAGCCGCCGCTATGGTGAGCGCGGCTTTCGCCGGCCCAGATCCGGCCAGAGCCGCAGCCTGGGCCCAGTTTTCCTGATGCACGGCGAGGGCCAGGCGCGCATCACGCAACCACCCTTGGCTGGGTTGTTTGCCCTCGGCCTGCGCCAGCAGGATCGCAGCCTCGTGCCAGGCCTGGCGCGCCATAGCTTGGCGGAACAGGCCGCGCAGCCCTAGGAATGCACCTTCCTGGTGATCGGCAAGCTGGCGGAACAGGGCGGACGCCGCATCTTCGTTCCCGCCCAGACGTTCGGCCTCGGCGGCAAGCAGCAGGGTTTGCGGGGTTGGGCCGAGCGCCCGCAAGGCGCGCTGTGCCTCGTGCCGCGCTGCACCGGCCTGGCCCGCGGCAAGTGCCACCAAAGCACGGGTTACCGCTTTATCGCCGGTGCGGCGATTACGACCAGCCCGCCAGTTCTGCCAAGTGGCGGGAAAGCTAACCACCGCACCCAACACCCGGAACAGCCAATAAAGCAGCAATAGCGTGATTGCGGTTGCGAGCACCGCCACTGGCGTTGCCGCCGAAATGGTGTAGCTGGCAATCCGCAGGGCAACCGTGCCCGGCAACCCGGCCAGAAACCAGGCCGCGGCCGTAACCGCCGCGCCAGCCAGCACCATCCATAGGACGCGACGCATCAACGTGCGCCGGGCAATGTGGCCAACGCTGCCCGCGCATCCAGCAGCGCCTGGGCCCGCGCGGTCCAGTCCGCCATGATGGCTGCGGCTGCGGGGTCGAGCGCGGCAAGAGTTGCAACGGCCGCGGCCAGATCGCCCGCCGCAAGCCGATCCTGCGCTTCGCCCAACACGATCGCCGCCGGCGCGCCAACCAGCACCTTGTCACGATCCTTGATGGTCACCAACGATCGGACATGCAGCCACATGCGCTGGGCCATTGTATCAGCCTCGGTTTCCGGCTTGCTTGCCTCGGTGGCACGGACGGCAAGGCCGGCGAATTCCTGGCGCAGACTGGCATCGGTCGGGGGTTTGCTGTCGGCGTAGCGGGCCAGTGCCGGGGGCGCGCCCGGAATAACGCCGAGCGGTTTGCCGGCGGCCAGGGCCTTGGACGCGGAAGCAACCGCATCAAGCTGGGCCGCCCGGGCTGCGGTCTTGGTCACAGCAGCCTCGGCCACCGCGAGCCTTTGTTCGAGGCCGGCCACACGTTGCATGACATCAGAAGGTGCCGCCTCGGCAGGCGTGGTGGCGGGCCCTTGGGCCTCAAGCGCTGTTACCCGCGCCGTCAACCGGTCAAGGCGCGGCGCCGGGCGCGCTTGATCCTGCTCGACCGCGACCAGGCGCTGTTCGAGCGCGGTTAATCGACCCGCCATGTCGGCGCGCAAGCTCGCGGTTTGGGCGGCGGTTGCTTTGTCAGACGCTGCAATCAGCCGATGCGTCGTCATATCAAGTTGGCTTACGTTGCCGGCGACGTCCTGGACCTGCGTGCCAAGGAAGCCCAACCCGATCACCAGCAGGGCCAAACCCAGCGCGGTCAACACTGTCCCGGCTGACCGCTTGGCCGGCGGCTGGACGGATGGCACGGGCGCGACTGCGGGCATGGTTGCCTCGGGGGGGTCAATCATATGAGAAGGGCCAACATCGCATCCTGGTTCGGGAGGCTGGCAACATGGACATGCCGCCAGGGCAAAGGCAAAAGGGCAGCCGCCACGACCGACGAGATCGCCACGGCGTCAATGCCCAGAAAGCATGTAGGGGGCACCGAGGCTGTTACCAAGGCCATAAAGCTGCGGGCACTGGCAGGCGAGAAAAACAAGGCGGCCTTTACCCAACCGCCCGTGAGCGCATCGTGCGCGGTTTGCGACAGCGCCGCAACCGGGGTGGTGCGGTAAACGATGCGCCGAATGACCCGAAAGCCCGCCGCGCGCAATGGTTTGGCAATATCGGCCGCGAGTGTTGCCGCACCGGGAAACAGCAGGCTGCCGCGACTTGGTTCGCAAAGCCGCCGCACCAGCACCGCCAGATCGGTAGCCTTGCCCCCAGCATCGGTCACCCGCGTGAAGCCGGCCTTACGCGCCGCCGCCGCCGTTGCAGCCCCCACCGCGAAGATCGGCAACTGAAAATAAGCAGCCGATAGACAAGGAACCGCGTTGGCGCTGGTCAGGATAACAGCCTGCAGCCGCGTGGGTTCGGGCAGGTGGGTGGGGAACATAACCGTTTCGAGCACGGGAGCGACCAAGGGCGTAAATCCCAGCGCAGCAACCCGCCGCGCGGTTTCAATCGCCCCCGCCGCGGGGCGGGTAATCAGAACAACTCTGCGGGCGGGATCAGGCGAACACATCGCGCGGACAAGCGGCACGCAGGCTGGCGCCAAGTTCACGCCCGATCCGTGCCGCGTCTGCACGCGCCCCTGACAGGGTCTGCCGCAGCAGCAAGCTGCCATCGGCGCGCGCCACCAGCCCAGCGAGCGTCAGGCCGCCATAGACATCAAGTTCGGCATGGCCGCCGATCGGGGTGCGGCACGATCCGTCCAACTCGGCCAAAAAGGCGCGCTCGGCGGTGGATACCGAGTTGGCGTCGGGGTCTTCGATCCCGCTCAGCATTTCGCGCAAAGCCGTGTCGTCTTCGCGCACCGTGATGCCGACAATACCCTGGCAGGCGGCGGGCAGCATGATGGCGGGCGACAAAATGGCGGTGGCTTGGTGCCCGAGGCCGAGTCGGTTCATCCCGGCAATCGCCAGCAGGGTTGCATCGCAATCGCCGGCGCGCAATTTGTCGAGCCTGGTTTGCACGTTGCCGCGCATCGCCGTGATGCGCAGATCAGGTCTGCTATGCAACAGTTGCGCCTGCCGGCGGATCGAACTAGTGCCGATCGAGGCACCCTGCGGCAGGGCGGCAATCGGGTCTTGGCCGGCGGTGAGGTGGGGCGCCAGGATCAGCGCGTCACGCGCGTCTTCGCGGGTCAGCGTGCCGGCCAGCACGATGCCGGCGGGCAATTCGGTTTCCAGGTCCTTCAGGCTGTGCACTGCGAAATCGATGCGGCCATCGGTCAGTGCCTCGTGAATTTCCTTGGCGAACAAGCCCTTGCCGCCAATATCGGCCAGCCGACGGTCCTGCACGATATCGCCGGTGGTGCGGATGGCGTGTTCTTCGAACACACCCATGCTGCGCAAAACCGGGCAGAATGTGGTCAACCGCGCCAGAAAATAGCGGGTTTGCCAGAGTGCGAGCGGCGATCCGCGGGTGCCAACGCGTAACGGCAATGCGCGGGAATGGGTGGGGACAGCACGGGACGGGTGGGCAGATGACATCGGGCTGTCCTATTACCTTGGCGGGAATATTGAAAGACGGACGATGCAGGGAATTTCTTCCCAAATCAGCGGACCGGTGTTGGGGCTGGAAACGTCGTGCGACGAAACCGCCGCCGCGGTGCTTGCGCCTGACGGGCAAATTCTGGCCGAGGCGGTGCTGAGCCAGACCGCCCATGCCGCGTTCGGGGGTGTGGTGCCGGAAATTGCCGCGCGCGCACATCTGACCCATTTGCCCGGTCTGGTTGGGCAGGTGATGGCCGATGCTGGCATCGGGTTCGCGGCATTGGCCGGCATCGGCGCAAGCTCAGGTCCGGGGCTGATCGGCGGGCTGATCGTTGGCAGCGGCTTTGCCAAGGGCGTGACTTTGGCGTGCGGCATTCCGTTCGTCGCGGTCAATCACCTTGAAGCCCATGCGCTGACCCCGCGCCTTCCGGGGCTGCTGCCCGCACCGGTCGCATTTCCCTATCTGCTGCTGCTGATGTCCGGCGGGCATTGCCAATGCGTGGCGGTTGAGGGCGTTGGCCAGCATCACCGGCTGGGGGGCACGATCGACGATGCGGTGGGGGAAGCGTTCGATAAGGTTGGCAAGCTGCTTGGCCTGGGGTGGCCGGGGGGGCCGGCGGTCGAACGCCTGGCCGCCGAGGGCGACGCCAAGGCCTATCCCCTGCCCCGCCCATTGCTGGGGCGCGCGGGCTGCGATTTCAGTTTCTCCGGCTTGAAGACCGCAGTGGCGCAACTGGTCGTTGGTCTGCCGACGGGGGCGCTGCCGCGCCAGACGGCTGCTGATATCGCCGCAAGCTTTCAGGCCGCCGTCGCCGATGTCATCGCCAACCGGGCGCGCAATGCCATTGCGATGTTTCGCGCGCTCCATCCCAACGGCAATCTTCTGGTGGTCGCCGGCGGGGTTGCCGCCAACGCGACCTTGCGCGCGGCGCTGCAAACCGTGGCCGACCAAAACGGCTTCACCTTCGCGGCACCGCCTTTGCGGCTCTGCACCGACAACGCGGTGATGGTGGCGTGGACGGTGCTGGAACGGCTAAGGCTCGGGTTGGTGGATGGTTTGGACCATGCCCCGAGGCCGCGCTGGCCGTTGGAGAGTATTCGATGACATCAGCACCCTCACCGCAGCCCCTTCCCGAGGGAATAAGGAGCAGCGTCATTTTCCTCTCCCCCCGGGTCGGGGTGAGGGTCGACCAACCGCATAGAAGCAGTTCCATACAATGAATTACCGCCACGCCTTCCACGCCGGCAATTTCGGTGACTGCATGAAGCACGCGCTGCTGGTGTGGCTGCTTGGTGCGATGCAAAAGAAGCCCGGCGCGATTTTTGCGCTCGACACCCATGCCGGAGTTGGGCGCTACGATTTGACCGAAGGGCCGGCGGCGCGGACCGGAGAATGGCAGAGCGGGATTGCGCGGCTGCTCGACAATCCTCCGCTCGAACTCGCCGATTACGTCGCGCTCGTAAAACAGGAAGGGCTTTATCCCGGATCGCCGGCGATCATCCAGGCGATGCTGCGCCCGCAGGACCGGCTGGCGTGCTGCGAGCTTCATCCCGAAGACCTCATGGCGCTGCGCCGTAATTTTGGCCGCGATAAGCAGGTTTCCGTGCATGGGCGGGATGCGTGGGAGGCGCTGGGTGCGCTGCTTCCGCCGCCCACGGAACGCCGGGCGTTCATTCTGGTTGACCCGCCGTATGAAGCCACCGACGAATTCTACCGCCTCACCGACGGGCTCAAGCGGGGATATGCGCGTTTCCCAACCGGAGTGTTCGCCGCCTGGTATCCGATCAAGCATCGTGCGCCAACCCGGGCCTTCCATAACGCCATGCAGCAAAGCGGGATCAAGGATATTGTCGCCGCCGAGTTCTGGCTGCGGCCGGCGATTGACGCGGCGCGGCTGAACGGATGCGGCCTGCTGGTAATCAACCCGCCTTATGGGTTCGAGGCGGCGGCCAGCGACATCATGGCAGCGCTGGTGGCAAGGCTCGCCGATGATTTCGATGCCGGGTTCGATGTCGCGCGGATCGCCAATGAATAACATCGCCGTCATTGGCGCCGGCGCCTGGGGGACAGCGCTTGCCATTCAAGCGCATCGGGCCGGGCGAAATGTGACCCTGTGGGCGCGCGATCAGGCCCGGGCGCGGGATATTTCGGCCACGCGGCGCAATCCGCATTTGCCCAGCGCCGTGCTGCCCGCCGACATCATTGTCACCAACACCATGCCGGTGGCCGATATGCTGCTGCTAGTGGTCCCGGTGCAGCATTTGCGCGCGGTAGCCGACCGTTTACCGCCTGAGGGCATGCTGGTTGTGTGCGCCAAGGGGGTGGAATTGGGCACGCTGGCCCTGCCGCTCGAAATCGTCGGGCGTCCAGCGGCGGTGTTGACCGGCCCCAATTTCGCCCATGAAGTCGCCGCCGGGCTGCCCGCCGCTGCCCTGGTCGCCGCCAGCGATCCGGCATTGTGCGAGGCGGTTGCAGCGGCGTTGGGCACGCCTGGGTTCCGGCTTTACGCCAGCCCCGATCCGATTGGCGCGCAAATCGGCGGCGCAGCGAAGAACGTTATTGCCATCGCCTCCGGCATCGTGATCGGCGCCGGCCTCGGCGAAAACGCCCGTGCGGCCTTGGTCAGCCGGGGTCTGGCCGAAATGTCGCGTTTGGCGGCGGCGTTGGGCGGCAAGGCGGAAACCGTCGCCGGACTGTCGGGGCTGGGGGATTTGATGCTGACCTGCGCCGGGACCGCGAGCCGCAACTACAGCCTCGGCCTCGCGCTGGGCAAAGGGGAGGCGATGGCCGCGATCCTGGCGGGACGACAGGCGGTGACCGAGGGGGTGGCGACCGCACCCGCTTTGGTCGCCCGCGCCCACGCCGCCGGGGTGACCATGCCGATCTGCCAGGCAGTGGCGGGTATTGTCGGCGGCAATTTCAGCGTGGCAACCGCAATTGACGCGCTATTGTCGCGCCCCCGCCGGGCGGAATAAGCCATGCTGCGCGGCATCCTCACCATTGGCGGCTGGACCTCGGCGAGCCGGCTGCTCGGCCTGCTGCGTGAAACCTTGATCGCGGCTTTTATCGGCGTGGGCCCTTTGGCCGATGCCTTCGTGATGGCCAACCGCATCCCTAACATGTTCCGCCGCCTGTTCGGGGAAGGCGCGTTCAACGCCGCCTTCGTGCCGATGTTTGCCGAATTGCGGGCAAAGGAAGGCCAGGAAGCCGCCGAACGCTTCGCCGCCGAGGCTGCCGCCGTCATGGCGTTCTGGCTGGTCGGGATCACGGTGCTGGCTGAAATCTTCATGCCGGAAGTGCTGGCGGTGCTGATCCCTGGGTATGTCGCGGACAAGGAGGAATTCGCCCTGGTGGTGACGCTGGCGCGGATCACCTTCCCGTATATGCCGTTGATCTGCCTCACCGCGCTGTGGTCCGGGGTGCTCAACGGCATGAACCGGTTTGCCGCCGCCGCCGCCGCCCCGGTGGTGTTCAACCTGGTGTCAATCGGCTGCATGTTGGGGTTGCGGTCCTACGTGCCGACCGTGGCCCATGCGCTGGCCTGGGGGGTCAGCGTGTCGGGGGTGTTCCAACTCGCATTGCTGATCTGGGCGGTGCGCCGCGCGGGCCTGCATTTATATCTGCCCCGGTTACGTTTGACCCAGGCGGTGCGTGGCCTGTTCGGCCGCATGGGTCCGGGGCTGGTCGGTGCGGGGATGACCCAGATCAGCCAGCAGATCGACATTATCATCATCAGCTTCCTGCCGGCGAGCACCGCATCGGTGCTGTATTTCGCCGAACGGGTGAACCAGTTGCCGCTTGGGATCATCGGCGTATCAGTCGGCACCGCGTTGCTGCCGACCTTGTCGCGCCACATCCAGGCCGGTGAACCAGACGAGGCCAAGGCGGCTCTGAACCGGGCGCTGGAATATGCCCTGGCGCTGACCTTGCCGGCCGCCTTGGGATTGGCAGTGGCAGGCGGGCCGATCATCGCGACCTTGTATCAGCATGGCGCCTTCGATGCGGCCGCGACGATTGCGACTTCCCAGGCCTTGGCCGCCTATGCGGTGGGGTTGCCGGCGTTTGTGCTGATCAAAGTGCTAACCCCACCGTTTTTCGCCATCGGCGATACCACCACGCCATTGCGGGTGGCGCTGGTTTCGATCGCCATCAATCTGGCGCTTAATCTTGCCTTCATGCAGCCCTTGCAGCATCTTGGCCCGGCGCTTGCGTCATCAATCTCATCATGGATCAACATCGCTGTGCTCGCCGTACTTCTCCATCGCCGGGGTCTGATGGCATGGGACGCGCGCCTCAAGCGCGCCGTCCCGTTGATGGGTGCGGCCGGACTGGCGATGACGGCCGCGGTGTGGCTGGCGCAACAGGCGATCTATCAGCCGATGGCGGGGGGCTGGGTTACGCGGCTGATCGGCCTTAGCGCGGTGATCGCGGTGGGCCTGGTGACCTATGGCCTGGCCGGGCAGTTGATCGGCGCTTTCAATGTAAAGGCGTTGCGGCCAGGGCGATGGCGGTGATCCGCTTTTCCTGATCCATCCCCCAACGCTTGTCACGGAATCAAATCGATGAAACGCATCTTCTCCGGCATCCAGCCGACCGGCATCCCCCATCTTGGCAATTATTTGGGCGCAGTGCGCAACTGGGCGGCGCTGCAGAAGGATCACGATTGCATCTACTGCGTGGTCGATCTGCACGCGATCACCCAGCCGCATGACCCGAAAACCTTGGCCGCGTCTACCCGCGAACTCGCGGCCAGCCTGATCGCCTGCGGCATCGACCCCAAGACCAGCCTGCTGTTCCACCAGTCGGCGGTTTATGCCCATGTTCGGCTCGCCTGGATTTTCACCTGCGTCGCCCGCATGGGCTGGTTGAACCGGATGACCCAGTTTAAGGATAAGGCCGGCAAGGACCGCGAAAACGTATCGACCGGGCTGTTCACCTACCCGAACCTGATGGCCGCCGACATTCTTGCCTATCACGCGACCGTTGTGCCGGTCGGTGACGATCAGCGCCAGCACTTGGAACTCGCCAACGACATCGCGCAGAAATTCAACTTCGATTACGGGGTGGAATTCTTCCCGGCAATTGAGGCAATGATCATGGGGCCGGCGGCGAGGGTGATGAGCTTGCGGGACGGACTGAAGAAGATGTCGAAATCAGATGCGTCGGCACAAAGCCGGATCGATCTGACCGACGATAGTGACACGATTTCCCAGAAGATCCGCCGCGCGAAAACCGATCCGGAGGCGCTGCCGTCCGAAGCCGCCGGCCTCGAAGGCCGCCCAGAAGCCCGCAATCTGGTCGGCATTTACGCGGCGTTGACCGATACTGACCATGACGGGGTTTTGCGCCAGTTCGGCGGCCAGGGTTTCGGCACGTTCAAGGGCGCGTTGGCCGATTTGCTGGTCGCCCATCTCGCGCCGATTGCGTCGGAAACCCAGCGTCTGTTGCAAGACCACACCGCACTTGATGCGATCTTGCGCGATGGGGCGGCCAAGGCGGCGGCCATCGCCGAGCCGATCGTGTCGGAGGCAGAACGGCTGGTCGGGTTTTTGAAGGTGTGACCGAAATCTACATCGACGCCGATGCCTGCCCGGTGCGGGACGAAGTGTTCGGCGTGGCGACCCGGCTCGGGTTGGTGGTCCATGTGGTCAGCAACGGATCGCGCCCGATCCGCCCGCCCGGCCTGCCCAATGTGCGAATGGTAACCGTGTCGGAAGGCGCCGACATCGCCGATGACTGGATTGCCGAGCGGATCACCGGATCGGATGTCTGCATTACCGCCGATATTCCGCTCGCCGGGCGATGCCTTGCGCGTGGGGCACAGGCGCTGTCCTATAATGGCCGCCGGTGGACCGGCGATAACATCGGTAGCGCGCTGGCGGGCCGGGAAATCGGCCGGCATCTGCGCGAAATCGGGATGAACACTGGCGGGCCATCGCCGCTGACCAAGGCGGATCGGTCTAAGTTTTTGTCGGAGTTGGATGCGGTGCTGCGTATCGCGCTCCGGAAGTCGTAACGTAATCAGTAGCCGATTGCGGCCCCCGCCGGTCGGCGCGAGTCATTGGCGCCATAAAAGAACCCCGGCCGCATGCGCCCGGACCGCGCCGCGTCGGCCGCCCCTGATACCGCAGCCGGCCGATCCTGCCCGACCGCGATGGCGGCAACCGCGCCCCACAGGCCTTGCTCGACGATTTTGTGCCCCATCGCTTCCAGCTTCGCCCGCGTATCGGGCGACAGGCCGCGGGTTTCGACGAATATCTGATCCGGCAGCCATTGGTGATGCAGGCGCGGGGCATCGACCGCCCCCTGCAACCCCATGCCGTAATCCAGCAGGTTCAGCACCGTTGCCAGCGTGATCGTGATAATCCGCGCCCCGCCGGGCGATCCCAGCACAACCACCGGCTTGCCGTCCCGGCTGATAATGGTTGGCGCCATCGACGATAATGGCCGCTTGCCCGGTGCGATGGCGTTGGCCGCCCCTTGCACCAGCCCGAACATGTTGGGTGTGCCGACGGCCACGGTGAAATCATCCATTTCGTTGTTGAGGAAGAACCCGGTTTCCCCCGCAATCACCCCCGCGCCAAAGCCGCCATTGATGGTGGTGGTGACGGCGACCGCGTTCATTTTACTGTCGAGCACGGAATAATGCGTGGTTTCGGTCTTCTCATGCGGCGCCACGCCCGGCCGCAGATCGGCGGATTTGGTTACGCGGTCGGGCGCAATCTGCGCGCGGATCGCGGCGGCGTAGGTTTTGTCGAGCAGGCGCCCCAACGGATTGGCGACGAAATCGGGGTCGCCAAGATAGGTGTTGCGATCGAGGTAGGCGTGCCGCATTGCCTCGGCCAGCAGATGCACGCTGGCCGCGGACCGGAAGCCGAGGGCGCGCAGATCGTCGCTTTCGATGATGTTGAGGATTTCGCACATCGTCGTCCCGCCGGATGACGGTGGGGGCGCTGAAATGAAAGCATAGCCGCGATAGGTGCAGCGCAATGGCGCGACGTCCTGGGCGCGATAGGCGGCGAAGTCGGCTTCGGTGAGGATGCCGCCATTGGCCGCCGAGGCGGCAGCAACCGCGTGTGCAACCGGGCCACGATAAAACGCGTCCGGCCCGTTGGCGGCGATGGCCGCTAAAGTTACCCCAAGATTGGTCTGCACCAGCCGATCTCCTGGCTGCAACGGGGTGCCATCCGGCCGCAGGAAGACCGCGGCGACATTGGGTTGGGCGCGAAACTTCGTCGTCGCATATTGCAGAATGTCGGTATCGCCGCGCCGTAGCACGAACCCGTCACGCGCCAGCCGGATTGCCGGTGCCATCACCGCCGCGCGCGGCATTGTGCCGTAACGTTGCAGGGCAAGATCGAGACCGGCAACCGTGCCGGGTACCCCGACCGCCAGATAACCATTGGTGCTGGCAGCAGGACGGGGTTTGCCCGCTGCATCGAGATACATGGTCGCGTTTGCCGCCGCCGGCGCCATTTCGCGGAAATTAATGAAATGGTCGCTGCCATCCGCCAAATGAATGGTCATGAACCCGCCGCCGCCGATATTGCCGCAGCACGGATTGACCACGGCTTCGGCGTAGCCAACCGCCACCGCGGCATCGACGGCGTTACCGCCGGCGCGCAGAATTTCGATGCCGGCCTCGGCGGCGAGGTGCTGGGCGGAGACAACCATGCCGTTGCGGGCTTCACCCGCCGGCAATGACCCCGCCCGCGCACTGCCGCACAGGACCAGCAACTACGCCAACGCGCGGATCATTTCACCCTCGGCACCGTAATGCCGATCATGTCGCCTTCATGTACAAGTGCTGCCAGTTGCTCGGCGGACCACCCTTCGGTCCCCGCTGGCCGGCGCGGCAGCACCATCCAGCGATAATCCGCGGTGCTGTCCACCACTTCCAGCTTCATGTCATCGGGAATTGTCGTGCCAAATTCGACCAGCATGGCGCGCGGATCGCGCACCGCGCGCGCCCGATACGCCGCCGATTTGAACCAGAACGGCGGATAGCCCAGCACCGCGCGCGGATAGCAACTGCACAAGGTGCAGACCACCAGATTATGCAACTCCGCCGTATTTTCCAACACCCCGAGCGGCGGCAGGCCGCGCATCGGCACGCCCATGGCTTCGGCCGCCAGGGTGCCGTCGCGCAGCATCAGTGCCTTATAGTCCGGGTCGGTCCAGGCGCGCGCCACCATCGCCGCGCCACGGGCGGGGGATGCTTCGTCGGTGATGCGAATGCGCTCGGCGATTTCCGCTTCAGTCGCGATGTTCTTTTCGGCCAGCAGCTTGCGGATGCCGGCCAGCAGCTTCTCCGATGGCGCTTCGAGGATGTTCATGCCGCCTCCAACCAACTCTCGTATAATTCAACCAAAACCGTGTTGTTGCCATGCTGGTCGGGCCATAACCCCGCCATCGGGAAGCGCACATGATAGAGCGGCAAAATCTGCTCTGGACGACGGAACGCCAGCGCCTCGGGGTTGGGGAAGTCGCCGAGATGGCGCACCACAACCCCTTGATGCCCGCGCAGGTAATGCGGGGTGCGGATGTGGCACGGCCCGCGCGTCTCCGGCCAGTCGAGCTTGACCCGCACTGGGGTTCCAGATGCCAGCATCAGGCGTCCTCCATCGCGGCGATCAGTTCGGCTTCGGTGATCACCCCCTGGCGCAGCAAGTGCGCGGTGATGGCGCGGATCCACCGCTGATAGTATGAAAGGCGAAGGTAGTCGGCTTCGGGAATGGCTTCGATGTTGCGGCGCAATTCATCCACGCCCATCACCTTCTTGCCGCCGAGAATGCCCCTGATGGCATCGACGGTCCGGTCAAAATCATTCAGCGCGTGCGGTTCGGCATCCACCGCCTCGCACATAAATTTCGATACGCCGCCAAGGTCGTGCATGGCACGGGGGGTTGCTTCGCTCATGATGTCAGGCCGCCCAGCTTGACCGGCCCTGGATTGCCCAGCGCCCGTCCTTGAAGGTTACGATATAAAGCGACTTATAGGACCCGATCGCCGTGCCGTCTGCCCGGAAGCGGGTGAACTGAACCCGGAAATGCACTTTGTTGGGCCCGACATCGATCGGCTCGACATAATCCCACGCGGTCCTCGCCCAGCCTTCCGACTGGCCCAGGCGTCCCCAGACCAGATTGGAGAAATCGGCCGGGGTTTCCATCACCGTCACCTTGCCGCTGTGGAAGCGGACATGCGGGAAGTGGAACCAGGTGGTGCGCAGCGCCTCGGCGTCCTCGGCGTTGAAGGCAGCCATGAAGCCGTCCATCGCAGCGCGGGCGGCGGTCAGATCATCCATTGCGTTTACCTTTTTCCCGTCATTCCCCCGCCACTGCCAAAGCGGCCGCCGCATCGCGCACCCAGATCGCGGTATCGTGAAACACTGCCCCGCCCGCGGGAAACGCTGGTGCGTCCGACGTCAGTGCGTTGATCCCCACGCCACCTATGTGGGCGGCCGCCGGCCAGACGCTTTCCGCCACCACGACGCCGGGCTGCAAGCCGTCGAAAATCTTCGCGTGGAGCAACACCTCGCCCCGCATATTGCCCAAC
>JACMOQ010000352.1 GCA_014377905.1 Acetobacteraceae bacterium
CCGAGGCAAGCACCCGCCACAGCCCGATGCCACCTTGCCGGTCGAGGGCTGCCAGCGCCGCCGGTGGCAAATCGCGCTCGGCCGGATCGCAGATTGCGCGTATGACGGCGAAGGGCAGATTGTGGCGTTGTGCCACCTGCGCCACGGCACCGCTTTCGAGATCGACGGATGCTGCGCCGCTGCGGTGAAACGCCGCGTTTTTGGCGGCGGCTGTTGTGATAATCGTCATGCCAGCGAGCAATGTTCCCTTTGTCCCGATACCGAATATATCAACGGTCGCAAAATCTGTTTCATCGGTCCGCACCGTCGCCGGAACCACCAAATCACCGGGCCGGAGTGCCGGATCGAGCCCGCCGGCGAGCCCAAAGCTCACCAGGATACGCACGCCTTGCGCAACCAACGCCTCCGCCGCCTCTCCAGCGCCCGAAGGCAAGCCGCCACCGATGGCGACCGCACCAAGCCGGCGCACGATGCGGGCCTCGGCGGCCAAGCCGACCACAAAGCCGACCACAAAGCCGAGTGGGGCGGTCAAAATCCCCAGGCCACACGGCGGTCGTTGCCGTTCTGAAGACGGCGATAGCGGGCGAGCGCCATCAGCGGAAAGAACAGTCGGTAGCCGTGGTATTTGAGGTAGAATACCCGCGGGAAGCCGACGGCGGTGTAGGGTGCTTCATCCCACTCGCCGTCTGCTTTTTGCGCCGTTACAAGCCACGAAATCCCCCGCGCGACGGCCGGATCATTGGCCTGTCCGGCCGCCATCAGGCCGAGCAACGCCCAGGCGGTTTGCGACGGGGTACAGCAAGGGTAGCGACCGGGTGGGGCGCCGGCATAGGTCTCGTTATCCTCGCCCCAGCCGCCTTCTTCGCGTTGGGTCGCGTGCAGGAACGCCGTCGCGCGGGCCATTGCCTGATCGGTGGGCGCGATGCCGGCGGCGTTGGCCGCGCAGAGCACCGGCCAGGTGCCGTAGATATAGTTGGTGCCCCAGCGGCCGAACCATGACCCGTCATGCAATTGTTCGGCACGCAACCATTTCAATGCGCGCGCCACGGTGGGGTGGTCGGCGGCAAACCCGATCTGACACAGGAATGATACGCAGCGCGCGGTGACATCGGCGGTCGATGGGTCGAGCAGCGCGCCGTGGTCGGCGAACGGGATATGATTGAGGTATTCATGGTTGTTGTCGGCGTCGAACGCGCCCCAGCCGCCATCACGCGCCTGCATGGCGACGATCCAGTCGCGGGCACGGGCAATCGCGGTTGCGTTGGTGTCAGGGTCCGCGCGATGCAGCAGCATGCCAACCACGGCGGTATCATCCACGTCGGGATAAAAATCATTATTGTATTGGAACGCCCAGCCGCCGGGTGGGGCATCGGGGCGGGCGAGTTTCCAGTCGCCGACGACATCGAGGATTTGGCGGTCGCGCAGCCAGGCGCAGGCGGCATCGCTGGCACCATCGGCCTCGGCGATCGCGTGGCCGGCCAAACTTGTGTCCCACACTGGGGAAAGGCAGGGTTGGCAATAGGCCCGGTCGCCGTCGATCACCAGCAGCTTGTGCAGCGCCTGCCAGCCGGTGACCACGCGCGGATCGTTTTCGGGCACGCCGAGCGTATCGAACATCATCATTGCGTTGGCCATGGCAGGAAAAATGCCGCCGAGGCCGTCCTCGCCGTTCAACCGTTCGCTGACGAATTTTTCCGCCGTAGCGATCGCGCGGGCGTGGCCACGGGATGGCAAATGCGGTTCGATCACTCGCAGCACGCGATCGACATGCTTGAAGATGCGCGCCCATCCGGACCGATACGGACCCCGAATCCAGTCGCGAATATGATCTGGGGTGGTCCGAAACAATTCCGCCACGTGGATGCCGCGCGGGTTTCGCGCCTGTGGTTTGTGCGCCATCAGCACCAGCAGCGGCACCATGACGGTGCGCGACCAGTATGACACCTTGCTGATATGGAACGGAAACCAGCGCGGCAGGTTCATGATCTCGATCGGCATCACCGGCACGCCGGCCCAAGGGATTTCCCCGTAAAGCGCCAGTTGCACCCGGGTAAAAACGTTGCTGCGTTCGGCACCACCGGCGTTAAGGATGGCAGCGCGGGCGCGGACCATGTGCGGGGAGTGGATGTCGTCGCCGATCATCTTCAACGCGAAATAGGCCTTTACGCTGGCGGAAAGGTTGAACGCGCCATCGTGGAACAGCGGCCAGCCACCATGGCCGCCCTGAATATCGCGCAGATAAACGCCAATTTTGGCTTCAAGCGCGGGGTTGGGCCGGGCGAAATAATGCAGCAGCAGCACGAACTCGGCCGGAATAGTGGCATCGGCTTCAAGCTCGAAAACGAAATGCCCATCGGGGCGCTGATGGCGTTGCAAGGCGGCGCTGGCGCGGCTGACCGCATCATCGAGGTTCATAGTGCCTGCACCAGCTTGGCTGCTGCTTGCCCGGAACGAATGGCGCCTTCGATGGTGGCCGGCAGGCCGGTGGAGGTCCAGTCGCCGGCCAGCACCAGATTGGCCATCCGGGTGCGCGGGCCGGGGCGACGGGTTTCCTGGGCGGCAGTAGCCGCGAATGTGGCACGGCGCTCCTTGACCACCCGGACTTTCGGCATTGCCATGTCGATTTTAAGGACGGCTTGCACGTCGGGCCAAACCCTGGCGGCAATTTCACTCGCGGGCAGGTCAACATAGCGGTTGGCCGCACTGATGGTGACCGAAACGACATCGCGTTTGATGAACACCCATTCCGCCATGCCGCCGATCACCCCGATGAAACCAACCGGACCGGGATCGATGTCAAGGCGGAAATGCACGTTCAATATGGCTTGGAAAGTGTCTGGCACCACCAGCTCGGGCAACAGGCTGGCCGCGATCCAGGGCGGGGCGGCCAAGACCACCGCATCGTCTGGCGCGACCGTGATCGGGCCGGTTGTGGTGGCGAGCGTGGCAACGCGGCCCGCTTCGGTGTGGATTGCAGCGACCAGGCAACCCGTTTGCAAATCCCCGCCATGGGCCTGCAGAAACGCCACCGCCGGGTCGATCAGCGACGCCGAAAGATCGTTGCGCGGGAACAGCGGCACGCAGGCGGCGCCGCCGGCCAGCAGAGTTTCTTCCACCACCGCCCCGAGCAACCTGGCCATCGCCTCGCTCGGCGGGGTGTTCAACGCCGCCACCGCCAGGGGTACGAGCAGCTTTGGATAAAGTGCGCCGGGCCTGTCGAGCAGGTCGGCAACCGTTGTGTCCTGTCCCGCCTTGCGCAATGCCAGCAACTGCAAATAAC
>JACMOQ010000353.1 GCA_014377905.1 Acetobacteraceae bacterium
ACTTTACACTTACGGTCAAGACCCACAGACCCTGCGCGCTTTCGTGCTGCAACGCGAATGGATCGCGGGGCCGTCGGTTTATTCCGACATCAACTTCATCCTACTTGGCATCGCCATCGGGCGTCTTCCCGGCGCGGTGCTCGCCGTGCTGGCACCGGACGGCACACGGCAAACCATCGCCGCAGGGATGGCCGCGCTGGTGCCGGATCGGGTGAAAATGACTGCCGACACCTGGTTCGATCTCGCCTCACTAACCAAGGTTGTGTTTACGACGACGGCGATACTGAAGCTGGTCGAAGCCGGTCGGATTAGCCTGGATGATCCGCTTACCGTCGTGATCCCGGATTTGCGTCAGTACCATGTAGGCACCGCCCCGGAGCGCGGGCTGACCTTTCGCCAATGTCTGTCGCACCAGACCCATTTGCCAGCGGTCGAGCCACTTTACACTTACGGTCAAGACCCACAGACCCTGCGCGCTTTCGTGCTGCAACGCGAATGGATCGCGGGGCCGTCGGTTTATTCCGACATCAACTTCATCCTACTTGGCATCGCCATCGAACGACTGACCGGGCACGCCTTGATCGACCAACCGGTGCCAGCCGGCTTCAGCTTCCGCCCCGATCCGGCAATGTGCGCGGCAACCGAAGCTTGCTGTTGGCGTGGTCGGGTGATGCGCGGCGAGGTTCACGACGAAAACGCCTTCGCCCTCGGCGGCGCCGCGGGCCATGCCGGGTTGTTTGGCACTGCTGACGGGTTGCTGGATTTTGCTGCCGGATTGCTCGACGGGTCGGCCCTTGCGCCCGCCAGCATCGCCGCGCTGCGAACGCCGCAGCGGTTTGATCGCGGACTCGGGTGGCAAATCCCGCATCTCGGCTGGTCGGGCGGCGATCGCTGTGGGGCGGCCACGATCGGCCATACCGGCTTCACCGGCACCGGGCTGTGGATTGATTTCAGCACCGGTCGCGCCTGGACTTTGCTAACCAATCGCGTCCATCCGACCCGCCACGCCGAGACCGGCATCGCCGATCTGCGACGCATGGTGGGCGATCTCGTGTACGCCTGATTTGGTCCCTTCGCGTGATCCGGCTATGAGAAGCGGTCCATGATGGAGACCGCGCCGTTGCGCCGTATCAACACACTGTTTTTGCCAATTTTGCTGTCTGCGGCCCTTCTTGGCTGCGGCACATTGCCCAATGTCGGACCGAGCAGGTCCGATATGCTCGCGGCCGGCGCGAGGAATAAAGTTGCCATCGTCGAGCTTGATCCGGAAACTGTCCAGACCCTGGCCAATGCCAAACCCGCATCCCTTGTGGGCGCATTCGGCGATTATCGACCGGCGCGCGAAACCCGCATTGGCGTTGGCGACGCGGTGCAGATCGTGATCTGGGAAGCCGCCGCGGGCGGGCTGTTCTCCAGCCCCGTGGTTGATCGTAACAGCGCCGGCACACGCTCGGCCACGATCCCCGAACAGGTTGTCGCCCGCGATGGCTCAATCACCGTGCCGTTTGCCGGCCGCATCCCGGTGATCAATCGCACCCCGCCCGAGGTCGAAATCGACATCGTCAAGCGCCTGTCCGACAAGGCGATCGACCCGCAGGCACTGGTCACCATCACGCGGAATATCAGCAACACCGTGACCCTGATGGGCGAAGGTGGCCCCGGCGCGCGGGTCGGCCTAACCCCGCGCGGCGACCGATTGCTGGAAGTGCTGGCAAGTGTCGGGGGTTCCCGCATTGGCCCACAGGATGTTACCGTAGTGCTGTCGCGCGATGGCCGCAGTATCAGGGTGCCGCTGCAGGCGGTGATGGACGATCAGCGGGAAAATGTGTTCCTCCAAGCCGGAGACGTGATCGGCCTGGTGCGCGATCCGCAAACCTTCACCGCGATGGGGGCAACCGGACGCAACAGCGTCATCCCATTCGACACGCTGAAATTGTCGCTCGACGAAGCGGTCGCCAAGGGCGGCGGGCTGATCGATTTTCAGTCTGATCCGTCCGGCGTGTTTGTGGTGCGCTACGAACCGGCCTCCATTGCCGCCGCCTTGCCGCAGGCAACTGGTGTGGTGGCGGAGAATGGCTTTGTGCCGGTCATCTATCACGTCAACATGCGTGATCCGGCGAGCCTGTTCCTGGCGCGCAAATTTCCGATGCGCAACAAGGATATTCTCTATGTCACCAACGCGCCGGCTAATGAGTTGAACAAGGTATTGAACCTGGTCAATTTGTTGACCACGCCCATTGTCAGCGCCGCCGTCATCCGAAGCTACGCGAAATAGACGGCAACGACACGTCGGTGACCGTTTCCATGTCTGATCCACTGCCGTTTGCGGCCTTCATCAGTATCGTTCTGTTGCGCACACTGCCGCTGCATTCGCCATCGCCGCGCGCGGTAACCGAAACCGAATACCCCGCCGAGGGGGATGACTGGTTCTGGACTGACGACAACGCCAAGGTGCTGGAAATGATGGCGCTGCCGGCGGTTTGGCGCCACGCCCCCGATGATGTCGCCGATATTCTACGGTTCCTGACCGGCATGTGCGATGGCCGCTTCATCTTCCGCCGCCTTGCCCGCAATCGGCTGCTGCGGCTCGAACAGGATGGCGGCCGGGCGCGGTTTGTGCACAGCCTGCTCGACATCGATTGTGATCTGGGGCGCGGCACGGTCACGCTCGGCATGCGCTTCCACGACGGCCGCGATGCCCGCAACATCACCTTGACCGGCAACTATGTTGCATTCCGCTATCGCGACAAAAATTACGCCATCGACGTCGAGGACGGCATCGTCGCCCACGCGATCGACCTTAGTGATGACCGCCTGATTTTGACCTTTGAAGCGGTGTTATCCTTCCGCCCCAATCGGTTTGGCTCCACACTCCGGGTTGGGCGGGTAATTTACCGCATCGACATCAGGGCCAACTCGGTGTTCGTCGATGTGGAGGCCGCCCTCACCCTCGATCCGGCGATAGTCGTCGAGGATGTCACCCTCACCTTCGGGTTCGATGATGCGAGCCACGGGTTGAACAACGTTCGCTACGAAACCTTGCGCGCTGCGTTTCCGGCATCCCCCCCCACGGTGCGCAAGGCGGGCGCCGAGGCGATCCGGATCCCGGCACGCGGTTGCCATTACTGGTCGATCGCCCAAACCTCCGAGATTAACGGATTTGCCCTCGCCGTTCACAGCCTGCCGCGCCCCGGCTCGCCTTTGCACAGCATTTACGCCACCAGCAACAAATCCGGCGAATTGCACTGGCTGGTTGCCGAACATCACTTTGCGGGCCGCCAGACCGGCACGCTGGTGGCGGGTGAGCGCAAGGTGATTACTTCCGGTGGCTTCTACGAAGATGCCGACGCCTATGCCGTGATGCTGCCAGCCCAGGCGGCCCTATCAGACGCGGGCGGCCCGGCGATCGATCTGTCGGTGTCCTATGATTACGGCGCCGAGGTGCTGGCGTTGACCAAATGCTACCGGACTTTATCCGCCCCGGAGCCCCCGGTTGATGATCCGGCCTTACGCGCTGAATTACGTGCCCGCATCGATGCCTTTCGCGATTTCTATCAGGCCCATTTCATCGCCCCATTCCGTATCGGGGTGTCGGCTGTTTTTTCGCGTTCGGTCGCCTTCATGGCGCTCGCCTATGCCGAGATGTTCGCTGAAACCCGCGATCCCACCTACGAGGCGGCATTGCGAGAGGCTTGCGAGATCATCCTGACCTTTGAACGGGTTAACGCCGATGTCGCCGGCCACGCGCAATCAGCGTTCGTGATGGGGCGGGACGCCGGCGCGCAACCCCATGTCGACTGCCATA
>JACMOQ010000354.1 GCA_014377905.1 Acetobacteraceae bacterium
ATCGCCGCCGCCTTGGATGGCAACACCTACCGCATTGGCGACCTACCGGGACCGCTCGACGATGATGGCAAGCTGACTTTGGTGCGTCGCCTGATCCGCGAAGGTCTGATGATGGCACTCAATTTGGGCTAGAGCGTGGTCCGTTCAGGCTGAATCGGTAGACACGCTCTAGGATACCGTTCTCACGATCATCTTTATCCGATCGAATAGGCAAGCCGATCGGATGATGCTCTAAACAATCACGGTTTGCCGATGTCCCGGCGCGCGATCGAGGGTGAAATCCGCCTCAACCAGCCGCCGCCAGCCACCATTCTGCAGCACTTCGCAGGGCCGGAAGCGCGCCTTATAGGCCATTTTCTGGCTCTCCGGCACCCAATACCCGAGATAGACATAGGGCAGGCCCAGCGCCCGCGCGCGTTCCACCAGCCATAATATCGTGAATGTGCCGAGCGATTTTCGGTCCTGATCCGGCACATAAAAACTGTAAACCGCTGACAGCCCGTCACTCAGCCAATCCGTTAGGCAGGCGCCAACCAGGCCGGCCGCCGCGTCGCGGAATTCGACGATGCTGGTGGTGATCGGGGTATCCTCGACCATGGCGCGATAGTCATAAAAGCTCATCGTCGCCATATCGCCATCGCCATGGCGCATCTGCTGGTAGCGTTGGAACAGTTGGAATTGTTCGGTGGTGGCGCGCGGCGGGGCATCGGCGCCGGTAATGTCGGGGCTTGCCCGCCAGATCCGCCGCTGGCCGCGATTCTGCACGAAATCGGCAACCGGAATGCGGATCGGCACGCAGGCGTGGCAGCCCGGACATACCGGGGCGTAGGCAATGTTATGGCTACGACGAAAGCCGGCGCGCGACAGCCGGTCATGCAGCGCCTCGGCATCGGGGCCGCTCACCTCGGTCACCACCTTGCGTTCGGTCCGCCCGGCGATATAGGGGCACGGCAACGGCGCGGTGGTATAAAAGAACTGCGGTCGGCGCGGCGACTTGAAGCTCATCCGGTCCCCTCTCCCAGGCGATGCAGGTTCGCGCGGCGCAGCAGCACCACGCCGGCCAGAATATCATGCAGGCAGCGTTTGCGCAGGGTAAAAATGGCGAGGAAAAACAGCAGGCACAGCAGCCCAAGCGTCAGCCAGTAGCCGATGATCCAGATTAGCGCCTGGAGGATGGTCGGGCGAGTGAAGCGGGCGTTATCGACCATTACCAGCCCGACCAGCGCCTGGCCGGGGGTCGCCGATAGCGGGCTCGCCAGCGAAATCCAGCTATAAGCCAGTGGGATCGCCGGCAGCAGCCCGTAAGCGCCAACCCCGAAGCCCAGCGTCAGCACCGTCACTCCAGTGGCAAAACTGAACCACGCCGCCATCAGCGCACCCACCAGCGCCGCATCGAACACCCAGGCCACAAAGCGCCGGACCAGCACGCCGTCGGTCAGACCCTCGTCATCATCGGGCGGGAAGGGAGCGTAGGTGACCATTGTCGGACCCGTTTGTGTGGTGGATAGCAAGGATTGGGCAGGTTGGGCGGGTTTGCAAGGGACGCGGCCGCCGCGCCGTTCTACCGCTCCGGCGCCAGATCCACCCGCACCGTATTGCCATCCCCGGCAACCGCGGGAAAGCGCCGCAATACCTCGGGGTCATGTCCCGGAATAATATGGTCCGGCCCATCGGCAAGCGCCTCGCAGGTTACCCAGCCATCGAGCAATTTTTCCACGTTATGGACCAGCACAAAGGGCGAACGCTTGCGGATATTATGCCAGAAATGGGTGGCGTCGGATGCCAGCACCACCCAGCCGCGCGCGGTAGGCACCCGCATGATCTGCAAGCCGCCGGAATGGCCACCGACCAGATGCAGCGTGATGCCGGGGGCAATTTCGGCAGTGCCGCTATGGTGGATCAGCCGGTCGGCGAAGGTGTAGCGCACCGCCATGGTCACATGTTCGACATCGAATGGCCGGCGTAACAGTTCATGGCCCATGCAGCGCCCGGTGCAATAGGACATTTCGCTGTCCTGGACATGGAATTTGGCCGCCGGGAACTCCGCCCAATGCCCGGCATGGTCCCAGTGCATATGGCTCAGCACCACATCGGCGACGCTTGCCGCATCAACACCAATGCCGCGCAGGGCTTCGATCGGCGACCGTATCCAGTGCCGGTTGCGCCGGGCCGCTGATGCGGCATCAAAACCGGTATCGAGCACAATGGTCCGGCCATTGCCGCGCACTACCCAGATATAGAAATCAAGCGGCATTGGGGCTGCATGATCGTCGGGGAACATCAGGTTGCTGCCCTGGGTGCGGTCGGCAAAATGCGCGTAGCGCAGCGCGAATATCTCGTAGGTGGGATGTGTCATCGTGGCGGTCTCCTGCACACGTCTTGTCGGCGGACGTGCCTGAACCTACCCTGCCGGTGCCGAGTCCGATTTGTCCACCTCATAGGGAAACTTCCATCATGGCAAAAGCCGCCGCAAAGCCCGCCGCCAAAAAAGCCGCCGCCAAAAGCGCCAAACCCGCCGCCGCCGGCCCGGCGCTGCGCAAGGAATTCGACACTGATCGTTTCCGCGCCGGCCTCGCCATGCGCCGTGCCGTGCTGGGCGCAGAGTACGTCGATGCCTCGATCGCCAAGGCCGATGATTTCATGGTCGATTTCCAGAAGATGGTTACCGAATTCTGCTGGGGCGAAATCTGGACCCGCCCGGGCCTCGACCGCAAAACCCGCTCAATGCTTAACCTCGCCATGCTGACCGCGCTGAACCGCCCCAACGAACTTCGCCTTCACATCAAGGGCGCGGTCAATAACGGCGTCACCCGCGACGAGATGAAGGAAATCTTCCTGGCTTGCTGCGTCTATGCCGGGGTGCCTGCCGGGCTCGACGCCTTCAAGATCGCCTCCGACGTCTTCCGCGAGGCTGACGGCAAATGAGCGAGACCATCGGCTTCGTCGGCATTGGCAACATGGGCTGGCCGATGGCGGCCAGCTTGTCGCGCGCCGGCTACCGGTTGCTAGTGGCCGATGCGCGCAAAGCGGTTGCCGATAATTTCGTCCAGCAAATCAATGGGCAAACCGCCGATAGCTTGGCGGTGCTCGCGGCTGCCGCCGACATCGTCATCACCATGTTGCCCACCAGCGCCCATGTCGCGGGGGTTGTGGCCGATGATCCCGATCATCTGCTGGCTGGCCTTAAACCCGGTTCGGTGGTGATCGACATGACCTCCGGCCAGCCTGCCATCACCCGGGCGCTGGCCGCCAAGATCGCCGCGGCCGGCAGCGTGATGATCGATGCGCCGGTGTCGGGCGGCGTGAGCCGCGCGAAAACCGGCGAACTCGCTATCATGGTCGGCGGCGATGCGGCCGTGATCGAGCGGGTCCGCCCGGTACTCGCCGCGATGGGCACCACAATCCTGCCCTGCGGCGCGGTTGGGTCGGGGCAGGCGATGAAGGCGCTGAACAATCTGGTCTCAGGCGGCGGCTTTTTGATCGCGGTCGAGGCCTTGTTGATGGGCCAAGCGCAGGGGCTTGATCCGGCAGTGATGGTCGATGTGCTGAACGCGTCGACCGGGATGAATAACGCGACGCAAAAGAAGCTGCGGCAATTCATCCTGTCGCGCAGCTTCGATAGTGGCTTTAGCCTCGATCTGATGGTCAAGGATTTATCGATCGCGACCGAAATCGGCCGCGATGGCGGCGTTGTCACCCCGTTTGCGGCGTTGTGCCGGGAAATGTGGGCGGCAGCCGCCAAAACCCTGGGGCCGGGGCAGGACCACACCGCCATCGCGAAATTCTCCGAAACCCTCGCTGGCCAGCAATTGCGCGACCCGACCTCGGTGGGATGACGTTCATGTGGCTCGCATGGCTGCTGCTGGCGATTTTCTGGGCAGCACCCGGTGCGGCGCGGCAATTCCAGGTCGGTGCGGATCGCGCCTTCAAGCTGCCCAGCGATGTTGCCCGACAGGTCAGCGATGGTGACACCGTCGAAATCGATCCCGGCGAATATTATGACTGCGTCAACTGGCGGGCCAACCGGCTGACCATTGCCGGGCGTGGCGCAGGCGTTGTCATCACCGATGTCGCCTGCAGCGACAAAGCAGCCTTCGTCATCAGCGGCGATGCGGTCCATGTCCGCCGCATCGTCTTCACCCGCATCCGGGTTGCCGATCGTAACGGTGCTGGCATTCGCGCCCAGGGCGGCGACCTCAACATCGCGGATTGCCAGTTCATCAACAACGAAGTCGGCGTGCTGGCGGCCGGGGTGGCGCGCGCCCGCATCACTGTCGTGGACAGTGTGTTTGACGATAATGGCCGCTGCACCGAAGGGCGCTGCCGGGCGGGGCTCGAGGTCGGCGCGGTTGCCGAATTGCGGGTGGAACGATCGCGTTTCAATGCCCCGCGCGGCAGGGTGTTGCTGCGCTCGGGGGCGGGGCGGACATTATTGTCCGGCAATGAATTTACCGCTGCCGATCCGGGCGGTCCGCTGGTTTCGGTGGCGGGTGATCTGCTGGCTGACACTAACCGCTTCGTGTTCGGACCCAATGCCCAGGACCCGACCGCAATGGCGCTTCGCAGCCTGTGGCACAGCCCGATCATTGCGTTGCGTGGCAACTGGCTGGAAAATCCAACAGGTCGCCCTGGGCTGCTGCTCGCGAACATGTCCTCAGCCGATCCCGACATGGCGGACAATCATCTCGGACCCGGCGATGCGGCGGCCAGCAATGTCGGGCTGCTGAACAGCCGCGCCCATGCTCTTGGACGGATCGGGGTGGACGCGGCGGACCGCGCCACCGCGCCGGCGCGGGCGCAATTGCGGCGGTTATTGCGGCAATGACCAATGTCGGGCGGGTGATTGCCGGGATGGGCGGCGCGCTGGTGTCGTTCTGCACCCTGGCCCTGGCCATCCGTGGGCTGTCATCGGCGATGTCGGTTTATGAGGTGCTGACCCTGCGCAGCCCCGGCGGCGTGGCGATCCTCGGCATTTACGGCCTGGCGCGCGGCGGCATTGCCTGGCCGCTGCCGTTGCACCTCCATGTGATGCGCAATGTCGTCCA
>JACMOQ010000355.1 GCA_014377905.1 Acetobacteraceae bacterium
GCAAAGCTCGGGTTGCCTTCGGGGGACATGGCTCTGTAGAGGCCTTCGCGGGTGAGTTTCGCATCGCGTGCCAGCTTGCTCATGTTGCGTGCCCGCGCGATGTCGCTCAAGGCCGCGATGGTGAGTGCTGGATCGCCTTCGGCAACAACCGCCTCGAGATAGTTGGCGATATCGTCTTCATCGGTGAGATGGGCGGCGAAATCGAACCGCTTAAATTTGGTTGTCATGGTCAATCCTTCCAATCGGCGGCAGCGATTTTCGCAGCGGCGATGTCTTTGGGCTGGGTGGATTTATCGCCGCCAGCCAGAACGATGATCACGATCTGACTACGTCGCAGGAAGTAAACCCGGTAGCCGGGGCCGAAATCGATCCGCATTTCGCCGATGCCATCGCCCACCGGTTTCGCGTCGCCGGGGTTACCGCCAGCGAGGCGCCGAAGACGCATCAGGATGACAGCGCGCCCTTTTCGGTCACGCAAATCGCGGAGCCAGTCATCAAACGCAACGGTTGTGATGATCTCTAGCACGACCGGATTAGTAGCTTGTTGCCCGTAAACTGTCAACCGTGGATGACAGTTCGGTGTCCGTGCTTACGTCGATCCCCGAGTGATAATTTCAAACGGCACTAACACCCGGGTTTCGGTTGGCTCGCCCGCCAGCCGCTGCAGTAGGCTTTCGGCCGCGATCCGGCCCATCGCCACGCCATCGACAGCCACGGTGGTGAAGGGCGGCTCGCAGGCCTGGCTGATCTCGAAATTGCCGAAGCCGCAGACGGCAAGTTGATCGGGGACAGCGAAACCCAGCATGCGGGCTTCGGTTAACGCCCCAAACGCCACCAAATCGGAACTGCACAGCAGCGCGGTCCGGCCACGCATCTGGGGCACGAGCGCGCGCAGCCCGACGCGGCCATCGGCAATCCCGCTTGGCGCGGGCAGGGGGGGACCGACATGGATCGGCAGGCCAAGCGCGCGCACCCGGCGGGCAAACCCGTCAGCCCGGGCCATGCCGCGCGGATCGGAGGCCGCGAGCACGGCAAATTCGGTATGACCGCGGCCGATGAAGTAGTCCGCGACGGCTGCACCGAGCAAGGCGTGGTCAAAGCCGACCAGCATGTCGGTCGGGGTTTCGGCGGCGTCCCAGATTTCCACTACCGGGACTTGGGCTTCCCGCAGCAGGCGGGTGGCGGCGGGGGAGCGTTGGGCGCCGGTCAGCAGCAAGGCGTCCGGGCGGCGGGCAAGCACGGCGCGGATCAGTTCAGCATCAGTTGCCGGGTCATAGCCCGACAGAGCCAGCATCACCCGGTAGCCCGCCGCACCCAGCGTGTCGGTAAAGCTTTGCACCGGGCCCGCAAACATCGGGCTTGCGATAGTTGGCACGATGGCCGCGACCATGCGGCTGCGGCGGCTCGAAAGCCCGCCGGCGATCAGATTGGGAACGTAGCCGAGTTTGTCGATTGCGGCCTGGACCTTGAGGCGGGTGGGTGCGGAAACGCGGTCGGGCGTGTTGATAACGCGGCTGACCGTCATCGGGGCCACCCCGGCGGCGTCCGCGACATCGGTAATCTTGATCGCGGTCGGTGAGCCGGTGCGGCGGCCTGACACTTGGCGTGCAATCCCTTCTGGCATTTGAAACAAACCTATAGACCCGTGTCGCGCCCCGGCAAGAGCGTTTGCCCGTTTGGGCATGGTATCGCAGACTGTTTGATCTGGCCAAGGCAGCCGGGGGCGGGCAGCCCCAAGCAGGCATCCAGGCGCACCGATCCGGCACCGACCGGGGCCGGGGGTTAGGGCGCAGTGCCGGATATCGCCCCGGCAGGCGGGTGATAGCGGGAGGTGAAGCCCGACGCCTCGTGCAGGCGTAGCAAAGGCCGTTCAAGCAGGCGGTAGGACAGCTCGGCCAACAGGCATGGCAGCAGCATCGCGACCGCGATGCAGGCGGGGACTGGGAGCAGTCCGGTTTGCCAAAAATTGATTTCCACCACATCGGCCAGGATGGTGAGGTGGATCAGGTAGAGCGCGTAAGACCGGCTGGCGATCCAGCGCACCGGCACAGCAAGCCATTGCGCCAAGTGATTGATCCGCACTGCAGCAGGCAGGCAGAGCGCGCAGCCGGCGACCAGGGTATTGGAGTGCAACGCCGGTATCAGCAGGTCCGCGCCCAGCATTGTGACAACTGCCAATCCGGCGATGAAGCAGGCGCGCGGATAGTCCAGCAACCGGCTGTTGCGGGCGGCAAGCTTGGCGAAAAGGACCCCGTAAATCAGGTCATCGAGGCGGAACGGCACCAGCGCCGGCTTGTCGCCATACAACAATCGGGCGATCAGCGGGGCGAGCAGAAAACCCGCCAGGCACCAACGTGTGGCACGCACGCTGTTTTGCGCATGGGCCGCGACAAGATAGGCGGCGCCGAACAGAAGATAGAACCAGCACTCAATCGTGAGCGACCAACTGACGGCGAAATAGTAATCGGCCGGCATCGGGGCGAGAAAATTCTGCGTCAGGGTGAGCAATCGCAGGCCCACCGCCAGCACATCCTGGCGTGGCGGGAACACCGCCAGCAGCACCGCGAGCCACAGGACATAAAGCGGCAAGGTGCGGAGCGCGCGGCGGGCGATGAACGCCGCAAATCCGCGCCACCCCGCGCCCTGGGCGCCAAGCCGGATCAGGATGCGCCCCACCAGAA
>JACMOQ010000356.1 GCA_014377905.1 Acetobacteraceae bacterium
GTTTCTAGTGACTACGCCGTCTGCGCCCGCTGCCAATACCCGCACCAGTCCACCGAAGGTCGCGCTGCCATCGTCAGCCCAACCAGGCGGCTAATCTGGCACTCGCGGAAACAAGCTGACAAAGCACGACGTTCTTTTTTTGTTCCGGCCCGCTATGCTGGCCCCGCATGTCCGACCTCACCATCCTGATCCTCGCCGCCCCACTATCCGCCCTGGCCGATCACTGGCTCGGCGTGCAGTGCTGCGCCTATGTCTTTATCCCAATCCGGACGCTGGTGCAGGACGGCCACACAGTCGGCGCCGTGGTGATCCGGTTGCGGTGCAGGCGATGCGGTCCCGGGCCGAAGTCGGTGGTGATGCAGCAGCATGGTGCCGCCGGTGCCAGCGGGACCGCGAGCGATCCGGCTTGGGTGATGTCGTTGGTGCGGCGGTGAGGCCAGCGCTATTTTGGTTTGGCCGGCGCCGGATGTGCGCGACTCCGCAATTCTACGCCGGAAACACGGACCTAACGCGGACATAAAACCCGCCGTGCCAGAAAATTGATTTCCGACTAATTTTTTTCCCTATTTTTCAAGGGTTTATGGTGAGCGCGGTGGGACTCGAACCCACGACCACCAGATTAAAAGTCCGGTGCTCTACCAACTGAGCTACGCGCTCGCCGTGTCGCTGCTTGCCTTAGCAAGTGCCGGCGCGCTGCCTTGAACGACAGCGCCCCGGTTGCGTCAAGTCATGGAAAGGCGGGGCAGACCTACTTTGCGTCGGCGGCGACCTGAACGCGGATAATCTTGTCAGGATTGGTAACCGTGCCACCGCCGCCGCTGCCGCGTTTGATCTTGTCGATGAACTCCATGCCCGACGTCACCTGGCCCCAGATGGTGTATTGGTTGTCGAGATGCGGGGCGGGCGCGAACATGATGTAGAACTGGCTGTCGGCGCTGTCCGGGCTTGCCGAGCGGGCAGCACCCACTGTGCCGCGCAGGAAGTGGCGGGTCTTGGTGAATTCGGCCTTCACATTACCCAGACCGCTGCCACCGGTGCCGGTGCCGGTCGGGTCGCCGCCCTGGGCCATGAAACCTTCGATCACGCGATGGAACACAATGCCGTCGTAGAACCCCTTGCGGGCCAGCAGCTTCACCCGCGCCACGTGGTTCGGGGCGATATCGGGAAATAGCTGGATCACCACACGACCGTCTTTCAGGTCCATGTAGAGGGTGTTTTCCAGATCGGGGCCGGCGGCATCAGCAGTGGTCATGGTGGTTCCCAAAATTGTGGTGGCGAGGAGTGCGGTCAAAGCATGGCGTCGCTGCATTTGAAATGCTCCGCTGTGGATCATGGGTGCCTTCTAGCTGCCCGCGCGCACCTTGGCCATGGTGCGGGCGAATGTCAGCGGTGACACAAAGGATACGATATCACCCGCCATCAGCGCCACTTCCTTGACGAAGCGCGACGAAATGAACTGGTGATGCTCGCACGCCATCAGAAAAATGGTCTCGATATCGCGCGCCAGGCGGGAGTTCATACCAGCCATCTGGAATTCGTAGTCAAAATCGGTGACCGCGCGCAGGCCGCGCACAATCATCTTGGCGCCAATCTTTTGGGCAAAATGGACCAGCAAACCATCGAAGCTGCGCACTTCGATGGTGGTGCCGGTGGCAGCGGCAATGGCGGCACATTCCTCGGTCACCAGCGCCACCCGCTCATCAACCGCAAACAGCGGCGCCTTGCCGATATTGATACCAACGCCGACGATCAGCCGGTCCACCAGGCGTGCCCCGCGCGAAATAATGTCGAGATGGCCGTTATGGATCGGATCAAACGTGCCGGGATACAGCCCGATCCGCTCCGCACGCTGTTCAGGCATCGGCTGGTTCCTCGCCCGGTTCGTCCGGCGTTGTGGCGTCGTCCGCGGTATCATCTTCCAGCACTGTAAACAGCGCCGTCACCCGTTCGTCCTTATCGAGGCGGAACAGGGTCACGCCCATCGAGGACCGGCCGGTAATGCGCACCTGATCGGCCGGCAGACGGATCAGCCGGCCGGCATCGGTCACCAGCATAACCCCATCGCCCGCCCGCACCGTGAAGGTGCCGGCAACCGACGTGCCGGTCCGCGAGGTCAACGTAATCCCCGCAATGCCAAGCCCGCCGCGCCCGCTGGTGCGGTATTCATAGGCCGAACTGCGCTTGCCGAAACCGCTATTGGTGACGGTGAGCAGGAATTCCTCGGCAAGTTCCAGATCGGCGATGCGTTCCGGCGACAAGGGCACGTCCTGGGTGCCTTCCTCGTCGGGGTCAACCACGGCTTCGGCTTCCTCGTCCCCTGCCCGGCGTTTGGCCGAGGCGTGTTTGAGGTAGCTTGCCCGTTCATCATTGCTGGCATCGACATGGTTGAGCACCGACAGGCTGATGACCTCATCGGGGTTTTTGCCCACCGCGAGCCTGATGCCACGCACGCCGGAACTGTCGCGGCCGGCGAACAGGCGCAGCACGTCGTCGCTGGCCTGAAAGCGTATGGCGCGGCCTTTGGCAGTGGCCAGCAGCACGTCATCGCCTTCGTGCAAGGTGGCAACCCCGATCAGGCTGTCGCCGTCATCGAGCTTCATTGCAATCAGCCCGGCCGCGCGGACATTGCGGAAATCTGACAACCGGTTGCGCCGGACATTGCCGAGGCGGGTGGCGAAAACCAGATGCAGACTATCCCACAGGGTTTCGTCATGCGGCAGCGGCAGCACGGTGGTGATGGTGTCCGATCCGAGTTCCGGCAGCAGATTGACCAGCGCGCGGCCCTTCCCGGTCGGCCCGCCTTCCGGCAGCTTCCAGACCTTCTGGCGGAACGCCTTGCCGCCAGAGGAGAAAAACAGCACCCATTGATGGGTGTGGCCGTTGAAGCTGCGGGTCACGACGTCATCCCCGCGCGTCGATGCCGCCGACCGCCCGCGCCCGCCACGATTCTGCTGGCGGAAAGTCTCCAATGGGGTGCGCTTAATGAAGCCGTCGCGGGTGATGGTGACCACCATGCGGCCCGGCTCGATCAGGCTTTCATCGTCCTGATCGGCGAGGCTGTCGGAAATTTCTGTCATTCGCGGCGAGGCGATTTCGGCGCGGACCGCGATCAGCTCGTTCTGCATGACCTCCATGCGGCGCGGCCGACTGCTGAGAATATCCAGCAAATCGGCGATCTTGGCGGCGACTTCTGCCATCTCGCCGTCAATCCGCTCACGTTCCAGGCCGGTCAGGCGTTGCAGGCGGATATCGAGGATCGCGCGCGCCTGTTCTTCGGTCAGGCGGACGGTGTTGGATTCCGAGATGATGTTGCGTTCATCTTCGATCAGCGCCAGCAGTGACAGCACCGCGTCGGCTGGCCAGTCACGCCCCATCAGCGCGGCGCGGGCGGAGGCCGCATCCGGGCTTGCCCGGATGGTCGCGATCACTTCGTCGATATTGGCGACCGCTATGGCAAGACCGACAAGGGTATGCGCGCGTTCGCGCGCTTTTTTCAGGTCGAAGCGGCTGCGGCGAAGGATGACCTCCTCGCGGAAGCGGATGAAAATCGACAGCGCATCTTTCAGCCCCATCAACCGCGGCATGCCATTATCCAGCGCCAGCATGTTCATGCCGAAGCTGGTTTGCAGCTGAGTGAAGCGGTAAAGCTGGTTCAGCACCACATCGCCCGTGGCATCGCGCTTGAGCTCAATTACGATCCGCATGCCCGACCGATCGGACTCGTCGCGCATTTCAGAAATGCCCTCGATCTGCTTGGCACGCACCAGATCGGCGATTTTCTCGATCAGGGTGGCCTTGTTCACCTGATAAGGAATTTCCGTTATAATAATGGCTTCGCGGTCTTTGCGAATATTTTCAATCTCGGCGCGGGCGCGAATGATGACGCTGCCACGGCCGGTGTCCAACCCGCTGCGAATGCCGGACCGGCCGATGATGATGCCGCCGGTGGGGAAATCCGGGCCGGGGACGATGGCGAGCAACTCATCCAGCGTGATCTCGGGGTTGGCGATGATTGCCAGGGTGGCGTCGATAATCTCGCCCGGATTATGCGGCGGAATATTGGTCGCCATGCCGACCGCGATGCCACCAGCGCCGTTGATCAGCAGGTTCGGGAAGCTTGCCGGCAGAACCTTGGGTTCGTGCTCGGACTCATCATAGTTTGGTTGAAAATCAACCGTATCGCGGTCGATATCCTCAATCAGATGGAACGCCGACCTTGCAAGGCGGGCCTCCGTATAGCGCATCGCCGCTGGCGGATCGCCATCGACTGAGCCAAAATTGCCCTGACCGTCGATCAGCTTGACCCGCATCGAAAATGACTGCGCCATGCGCACCAGCGCATCGTAGATGCTGGCGTCGCCGTGTGGGTGATATTTGCCCATCACATCACCGACCACGCGGGCGGCTTTGCGATAGGGTTTGTCGTGGGTGAAGCCCGATTCGTGCATTCCGAACAGAATGCGCCGATGCACCGGCTTCAGCCCGTCGCGCGCATCCGGCAACGCCCGGCTGACAATGACCGACATGGCATAGTCGAGATAGGACCGCCGCATTTCGTCTTCCAGCACCACCGTTTGCGATGGTGGCGGAGACCCTGGCACTCCAGGCATCGGCGCATCGGGCACGCCGCCATTTTCGACGGGCGGTTCTTCGGGCGTATCGCTCAACTTGGTCTCGATTCAGGTTTTGTTTGGGTCAGGCGATGGCATTTCGATCGGCACGGCTCAGAAGGGAATGTCGTCATCCAGATCGCCGCCCGGCTTGGGCTGGTCCCATGACGGCGCCGCACTGCCGCGCGCGGCCGGCGCACGCGCGGCGGGGGCTGCGCGTTCGCGCGGGGCATAGTCGCCACCGCCGCCCTCGCCGGAATTGCGGGTGTCCAACATGGTCAGCTCGCCTTTGAATCGGCCGATCACGACCTCAGTCGTGTATTTCTCCGCCCCGGCCTGGTCGGTCCATTTGCGGGTCTGCAAAGCCCCTTCGATATAAACCTTCGCGCCCTTCTTGCAGTATTTTTCAACAACATCGCCAATGCGATCATTGAAAACCACCACCCGATGCCACTCGGTCTTTTCCTTGCGTTCACCGGAGGCGCGGTCGTTCCAGGTCTCGGACGTCGCAAGATTGAAGCTCACGATTTTGGTGCCATCCTGCATCGACCGAACCTCCGGGTCCTTGCCCAGATTGCCGACCAAAATCACCTTGTTGACACTGCCCGCCATGACTACCTGCCCCGTAACACATCATCCAACATCATACCGTAGTGAGTGCGCGGTGGCCAGTGCGCGGCTTGGCGATCCACCCTGCCCGCGAAGCTTCGCCGCAAGCAGTCGGAGGCGAGGGAAGAATTGCGTCTTATTCCGCGCGGATCGCGATCACCACCCGTGGGCGCGGTCTGAACCAGGCCATCAGGCCGAGCACCGCTTTCCACGGCCAGTATTTGCGGTCCAGCAGCATCATGCCGCGATCATATTCGGCGCCGGTGACTGGCGCGGCGCGGGCGGCGATCCAGTCTCCGGATACCGTGCCGCGCATGTTGCAGGGGGCGATCCGCACTGCGACATCTCGGCGAATGCGTTTTGCCTTGCCGCTATCGGCGGTGCTGTAGACGAAGATCGTTTCGCCATCCTGGGCAAACCAGAGCGGGGTGCGGACGGCGGCGCCGTTCTTGCGGAAGCTTTCGAGGTTGAGGTAGCGCTGCCCGGCAAAGGCGGAGAAGTTGCTCATCAATCAGCCCTTTGCGGCGGCGGGAGTACGGCTGAAAGCGATGAATGTACGACAGCGAATAATGGCCCTGGTGCGACGAGCGCGGCGAGCAAGGCTGGCAGATCGGCTTCGTCGCGCACCACCATTACCGGATAGCCATAGGCCGCGCCGATGGCGGCGAGGTCGGGGTTGATCAGGTCGGTGCCAGATACCCGGCCGGGATGGGCGCGTTCCTGGTGAATGCGGATCGAGGCGTAGCTGCCGTTTTCGCTAAGCAAAACCTTGATCGGCGCGCCACGTCCAACAGCGACCGCCAACTCGCCGCCGGTCATCAGAAAGCCGCCATCGCCAACTGCGCAAATCACCGGGCGGTCCGGGCAGCGTAAGGCGGCGGCGACCGCTGCCGGCATGCCGTAGCCCATGGCGCCGGAAATCGGGGCGAGCAGGCGTTGCCCGGATTTCCAGGCAATCTTGCGGTAGAACGGCGCACCAAAGGTTCCGGCATCGAGGGTGACGATCGCGTTGTCGGCCAGCATCGGCCCGAGGGCTGCCACCAGATTGGGAAACACCACGCCGTCATCGGCGTGGCGCGGGGTCCAGGCGGCATCGGCGGTTTGCAGTCCGCGCAATTCAGCGCACCACGCCGTGCGACCGGCGGGGGCACCGGCGTTGCGGGACGCCAGGGCTGCAACTGTCGGGATTGCGTGGGCGGCGAGCGCCAACTCGGTCGGGAAACGCCAGCCCAGCCAGGACGCATCGGCGCAGACATGCACCGTTCGCTGGCCCGGGGCGGGAAACGAATAGCCCTGGCTGGTAATATCGCCGAGCCTGGTGCCCAACGCAAGCACCAGATCGGCGCGGGCAAAGGCCGCGCGTTGGGCGGGCGGATTGGACAGCCCCATGTCGCCGGCATAAAGCGGATGCGCGTTTGGAAACAAATCCTGGCGCCGGAAA
>JACMOQ010000357.1 GCA_014377905.1 Acetobacteraceae bacterium
CAGCAGTTCTGCACATCCCCGACCTGCACAACCACACAGACATGCTGGCGAACCGGATTGCCGAAATATTTAGGGAACAGGGCCGCGCGGTCGAACGCGGTGCGCTGGCCGCCGCGTTAGGTGAATGGGCGCGTCAGGCCAAGCACCAGCTGATGGACGCCCCCGACGCCTGAATTTGACGTCTGAACCCGACCCTCCGACACTCTGCCAAAATAGCGGAACGGAGGCATAAAATGGTCGTAAAATCATGGCTTAATGCGGTGGTCTATCACGCATGACCATCACGACCCTGCTGATCGCCAATCGCGGCGAGATCGCCATTCGCATTGCCCGCGGTGCTGCCGAGCTCTGCATTGCCACCGTCGCCACCCATTCCGCCGATGATGCGCAGTCGCTGCACGTGCGCGCCGCCGATCGCGCGGTGGCGCTGCCCGGCAGTGGCCCGGCGGCTTATCTCGACATCGCCGGCATTATTGCTGTGGCCCAGGCCGAGGGCTGCGATGCGATCCACCCCGGCTATGGCTTTGTCAGCGAAAACGCAGCCTTCGCGCGGGCATGCCAGGACGCGGGGATCATTTTCGTCGGGCCTGCGCCCGAAGCGCTCGATCTGTTCGGCGACAAGGGCGCGGCGCGGCGTTTTGCCGCAGCCCACGGCGTTGCCATCATCGCCGGAACCGATGGACCGACGACGCTGGAACAGGCGCAAGCCTTCCTCACCGATCTCGGGCCTGGCGGCGCGATCATGGTCAAAGCCATCGCCGGCGGTGGCGGGCGCGGCATGCGGCCGGTGACGGACGCCGACCAGTTGCCGGCAGCCTTCGAACGCTGCCGGGCCGAGGCGCTGTCGTCGTTCGGCAATGGCGATGTCTATGTCGAGCGGCTGTTCATCCATCCCCGCCACATCGAAGTTCAAGTGCTCGGCGATGGCACCGATGTCGCCCATCTCTGGGAACGCGAATGCAGCGTGCAGCGCGAACGCCAGAAGCTAATCGAAATCGCCCCTGCCCCGTTCCTGCGCGCCGCGGTGCGGGCGCGCCTGCTCGATGCGGCAACCCGGCTCGCCAAGGCGGCCCATTACCGCAGCGCCGGCACGTTCGAATTCCTTGTCGATACCAGCACCGACAGCGACGACGCAGCGATTGCCTTCATCGAGGCCAATGCGCGGCTCCAGGTCGAGCATACCGTCACCGAGGAAGTCACCGGCATCGATCTAGTCGGCGCGCAATTGCAGATCGCCGGCGGCGCGACCCTGGCTGACCTCGGCCTCACCCAGGCCGACATCCCCACCCCGCGCGGCATGGCGCTGCAAGCGCGGGTCAATCTCGAAACCATGAACCCCGATGGCAGCGTGCGTGGCGCGGGCGGGATGCTCACCGCCTATGACCCGCCGAGCGGCCCCGGCGTGCGCGTCGATGGCTATGGCTATGCCGGCTATCGCACCAATCCGCGCTTCGACAGCCTGCTCGCCAAGGTGATCGTGCATGACCGGCGCGGAAATTTCGTCGATGTCGCGGCTAAGGCAGCGCGTGCGTTGGGCGAGTTCCGCCTGGTGGGTGCTGCGTCCAACATCGGCTTTTTGCAAGCCCTGCTGCGCCATCCGGCCTTGCTTAGCGGGCAGTTGCATACCCGCTTTGTCGATGAACATATCGCCAGCCTGACCAGCGCCGAAGCCCCGGCAGCGCGGTTCTTTGAAGCCGCCACCACCGCTGCCCGCCGTGCCGGCGCCAAGCTCGACAGTTCAGATCCGCTCGGGGTGGTCAATTTCGGCAAAACCGAAACTGTTGCTGCGGTGCAGGACGATCCCGACGATGTCGCTGGCCCCGAGGGCACCACGCCACTGCGCGCGCCAATGCAGGGCACAATCATCTCGTTGACCGTCGCACCGGGCGACATCGTGCTCGCCGGCCAGGAAGTGATGGTGATGGAGGCGATGAAGATGCAGCATGCGATCGCTGCCGCCGAGGCCGGGATTTTGCGCGGCTTTACCGTGGCGGCCGGCGATACCGTGTTCGAAGGTCATCCTTTGGCGTTTGTCGAACCACGGGCCGACCTCAGCGGCCAGGTCCAGCAGGCCGAGGCCATCGATCTCGACTATATCCGCCCCGACCTTGCCGAAGTGCTGGCCCGCCACGCCCGCACCCAAGACGCGGCCCGCCCGGCGGCAGTCGCCAAGCGCCGTGTGACGGGCATGCGCACCGCGCGGGAGAATATCGCCGATGTCTGCGACCCTGGAAGCTTTGTCGAATACGGCGCGCTGGCCCTGGCCGCACGGCGGCGCACCCACACGATCGAACAGCTTGTCGCCGAGTCGCCCGCCGATGGGCTGATCATGGGGCTTGCCACCATCAACGCCGAGCATTTCCCCGAAGATAAAAGCCGCGCCCTGGTGGTGTCCTACGATTACGGCGTGATGGCCGGCACCCAGGGCCGCAACGGGCACCGCAAGCAGGACCGCATGTTTGAACTGGCGGAAAAATTGCGCCTGCCGGTGATCCTGTTCGCCGAGGGCGGCGGCGGGCGCGGCAGTGACAGCGATAGCTCAGGCGGCTCGGAAACCGACACGTTCTACCGGTTTGCCGCCTTGTCGGGCGGGGCGCCGCTGATCGGCATTGCCGCCGGGCGCTGCTTTGCCGGCAACGCGGTGCTGCTGGGCTGTTGCGACGTGATCATCGCGACAAAGAACGCTACCATCGGCATGGCGGGCCCTGCGATGATTGAAGGCGGCGGGCTTGGTGTGTATCGGCCGGAAGAAGTTGGCCCGATGTCGGTCCAGGTCGCCAACGGGGTGGTTGATATCCTGGTCGAGGACGAAGCCGAAGCCGTCGCGGTGGCCCGCAAATACCTGTCTTATTTCCAAGGGCCGATCCCCGGATGGTCAAGCGCCGATCAGCGCCATCTGCGCCACGTGGTGCCGGAAAACCGGCTGCGGGCCTATGACATGCGGCAATTGCTGGAAACCCTCGCCGATACCGGATCGGTGCTCGAAATCCGCCGTGGCTGGGGTTTTGGGATGATCACCGCGCTCGTTCGCATCGAAGGCCGGCCGATGGGGGTGATCGCCAATAACCCGCTCCATCTCGGCGGTGCAATTGACAGCGACGCCGCCGACAAGGCCGCCCGCTTCATGCAGATGTGCGACGCCCATGACCTGCCGATCCTGTCGCTGTGCGACAACCCCGGCAACATGGTCGGTCCCGAAGCCGAGAAAACCGCCCTCGTTCGCCATTGCTGCCGGGCCTATCTGGTCGGCGCCAATGTCGAGGTGCCAACCTTCATGGTGATGACGCGCAAATCCTACGGCCTCGGCAAGCTCGCGATGACCGGGGGCGGCATGAAACTGCCAGTTTTCGCCATCGCCTGGCCAACCGGGGAATTTGGCGGCATGGGGCTGGAAGGCCAGGTCAAGCTTGGCCGCCGCAAGGAACTGGCAGCGATTGCGGACCCGGCCGAACGGCTTGCCACCTACGAAACCATGGTCGCCGAGCTTTACGAGATCGGCAAGGCGCTCAACGCCGGGGCGCATTATCAGGTCGATGATGTCATCGACCCAGCCGACACGCGCCGCTGGATTATCGCCGGGCTGCGATCAGTGCCGCCAGTGCCGGTGCGGCATGGCAAGAAGCGATCCCATGTCGACGGCTGGTAGAGCGCGGGTGGGATCGTTATGAACCGGGGCAATGTCGCATCCCCACCCTGCCCCCACAATCATCTACGATGCCGTGCGGCTGGTGCTGTCGGCCGCCAGCGCGACGCCGCGTGGCATCGACCGGGTTGAAATCGACTATGCCCGGCATCTGACCGCATCCTGGCCGGGCGAGATTTACGCCTTGCTGCCAACCCCCTGGGGCTTGCGGCTGTTTGACCGCGCCCGCTTTGCCCGCGCCCTCGCCTATCTGGAACAAAGCTGGGCCGAGCATGGCGATGCCGGGGACGACAAGGTCTTTGCCTTCATCCTTGATCGGCTTGCCGGCAAGGTCGTCGGCCCGCTGGATGTCGTCCCGCCGCGCGGGGGTGGGGGCGTTAAACGTATCCTCGGGATCATTGGGGTTACCGGATTTTCCATCGGCCGATCGTTGAGCTTACCGGAAAAAGGCGCGATCTACCTCAACATAGGCCAGCTTGGCCTGTCCGCCTGGCTCACCACGCCCTGGTTGCGCCGCCGTCCCGATATGGCGGCGGTGTTCATGCTGCACGACGTCATTCAGCTTGAGCACCCAAGGTTCGTCACCCGCCAGGGCCTGAAATGGGCGCGGGTGATGGTCAAGATTGTGCGCGCCCGGGCAACGGCGCTGATTGCCACCACTGATGCCGCGCGCCGTTCAATTGTCGCAGCCCTCGGCCGCAGCCCGGCAAATTGTCTTACCTTGCCACTGCCGCTCGCCGCGGTGTTCGCCGCAGGTAACACGCCCGATCCCGCCCTCGCCGCGCATAAATATTTCGTTTGCTGCGGCAGTGTTGAGCCGCGCAAGAACCATCTGCTGCTGCTCAAGGTCTGGCAAAACCTTATCGCGCGGCACGGGGCGGCGACGCCGAAGCTGGTGATTGTCGGGCCGGTGGTGCCGCGTGGTGCGGCGATCCGCGACGCGCTGCAAGCAACGCCTGCGCTGCGCGCCCACATCATCATCGCGTCCGGCCTGACCAGCCCGGCCTTGCGCAGGGTCGTCGCCCATGCCCGCGCCGCGCTTACCCCATCCTTCACCGAGGGCTTTGGCTTGCCGGTGATCGAGGCGCTGGCGCTCAAAACCCCGGTGGTGCTGTCCGACATTGCGCCATTGCGCGAAGCAGCCGCTGGGCTGGGCATTTACCATGCGCCCGATGACGACGCTGGCTGGTGCGCGACCATCGAACGCCTGGCGTTTGATCCCGATTTCGCCGCGAGCCAGCGCCGCGATTGCGCCCAGTTCGTGCCGATGACCGGGGCGACCTATTTTTCCAAAGTGACGGAATTCCTATGCAGCCTTCCGAGGCCTGCATGACGCGGGCGATCATCTACGACGCGGCACGACTGTTTATCGCCACCGCCCTGCCCACGCCGCGCGGCATTGATCGCGCCGATCTCGATTACGCGCGGGCGTTGACCGAAACCTGGCCGGGCGAAGTTTTCGCCCTGCTGCCGACGCCATGGGGGCTGCGCATCCATGACCGCGCCGCCTTCATCCGCGCGCTCGACTATCTTGACGGTCGCTGGCGCGAAACGCTCGACGCCGACCACGATCCCGGCCTCGCCCACACGCTGCGCCGGCTGGCAGGCGGGCGCGATGTGCGAACCACACGGCGGCCGAACGCACTGGTGCGCCTGGCCCGATCGATTGCCGGCATGGCCGGTGTGCTGCGGGTCACCGGGTTGCGTTTCGGCCGCAACGCACGGCGCGCGATCCCCGATGGCGCGATTTACCTCAATATCGGGCATCTTTCCTATGTTGCGCCGGCGATTGGCC
>JACMOQ010000358.1 GCA_014377905.1 Acetobacteraceae bacterium
AATTGGGGTCTGGTGCCTGCGGCCCCAGCCGCCGAAGGCCCTTCATTGACCGCCGAAGGCCCTTCATTGACCGCCGAAGGCCCTTCATTGACCGCCGCAGGCGCTTCATTGACCGCCGCAGGCGCTTGATTGACCGCCGCAGGCGCTTGATTGACCGCCGCAGGCGCTTGGTCGCGCTACGGCAGTCGCAAACAAAAAAAGGCCCGGCGCGAACGCCGGGCCTTTCTCAAATCCGCGCCGGTCGGTCAGGCGGCAGGCTTGGTCGTTTCGATTGCTGCGATTGGCACGGCAGCGACGGGCGCCGCCGGCGCAACGGGTGCGCTGGTTTGGTAGGAACCTGCCAGGCCGGGATAATCCTTCAACATTGGAAATCCGCCCAAGGGCTTGTTGATGCCGCGGTGGCAGGTGGCGCAATAGTCCTTTTTGGGGTCGCCCGCCGGGCCAAGTCGGTTGGCTGGCCAGGTCTTGCCGAGCGCCGTGATGTAGTTGTCGTTGGTGTCGCGCAGCATGCGGATGCCGTACCAGGCGCTGACCCGCTGCGGCCGCGATTGCGACCAGTTCGCGAAGTTCTGGGTATTGTGGCAGTAGGTGCAATTGACGCCCAGACCCTGAGACATGTGCATCATCAGGCCATAGGTCTTTTCGGTCGATGCGATCGAGACGACATGATCGGATGGCAAAGGCTTGGCCGATTGCACGCGGATCTCGTTCTTGCCCTGCAACAGCGAGGTGAACGGATCATTGGGCAAGGATGCATAGGCCACCGATTGCGCCGGCGCATTCTGTCCATGGCGGTTGCCCGCGATGCTGTTCGGTTCGGGCAGAGCAGATGACCAGTTCGCCGCCGGCACGGGCTGCCCACGATGGCAGGTCCAACAGGTGACGCCGGCACCCTTTCCGGCATAGTTGCTCAAGGCAAAATGCGGCTTCCAGTTGGAATTGATGTTGCGCGTCATCTGCAACATCTTGCGCGCGACGACCTTGGTATAAATCTCATCCGAAGCCATGTTTTCCGGGTTGTGACAATAGTTGCAGCCACCGTTGGGAACCGTGCCATCGGCCGGCGCAATCCAGTTGGTGATTGCTGCCATCGTGTAGTTGAATTCCTCCGATGACAGGTCGCCCAGCACCTGGACGTTCTGGTAGGTCTCCTTGGCGCGCGGCCCCTGGAGCATGTCAGGCGTCAGGGGATAGGGCGGTTCCGGCACCGCCGCCACGACCGGAATACCGGCCTTGTGCTGGACCTGCGCCATACCGGTGCCGCGGGGGCCGACCTGTTCGGTGACCTTGGTGCCGATCTCGCAGCCTGCCAGCATCAATGCCGGCAGGGCGAGCGCGAGAAGCCTGAGATTGCGCATCATTGCGGTGCGCCCGGAAGCGTTGCGGGATCGACCACACCCGTTGCCGGATAGGCCAAAGCGAAGTGATGTTCGACAGCCCATAGGTACCAATTATCCACGACCGTGCCGGTCAGCAGGATGCCTATACCGCCGGTCAGAGTGACGAGAACGGCAAACCACCAAGCCCAGCGATGGATTGATTCCATCGTGGCGTTGAAGCCCATTGTCCAGCGCCAGAACAGCGCAGCGCGTTCTGACGCAGTGCCGCGATCGGTGATCTGTTCAATCTCGCGTTCGCCGCCATAGCGACCGACCGCAAGGTTGGTCGCGCCGTGTATGGCGAACAACAGCGTCGAGCCATAAAGGAAGACGATCGAAAGCGCGTGGAACGGGTTGTAGAACAGGTTGCCGTACCGGATCGAGAAGCCCGCGGTCCAGTCAAGGTGCGAGAAAATGCCATAGGGCACCGCTTCGGACCAACTGCCCATTGCCAGCGGACGGATGAACCCGAGCACGAGGAACAACCAGATCGCGCTGGCAAAGGCCCAGGCGACATGGGTGCCCATGCCAAGTGCCTTGGCGCGGCGATAGGTGCGGGCCCACCAGAACAGCACCGACAGCGTCAGGAAAAAGCCGGTGATCATGAACCAGCCGCCTTCGTGAAGCGGCGGCAGGACCTTCAGGCCATATTTGGCCGGCGGCGGTTCGAGCGACAGCCAGAACAGTTGGCGGACGAATTGCAACGGATCCCAATTGACCTGCGCCCAGAAGTTGAGCCCGATGATCAGGATGGCGATGCCGCCGCAAATGATCGAAGCGACGCCCAGCGTGCCGAGATAGATCGGCCCCAACTGGGTGCCGCCGATCTTGCCCATCCAGTACATGAAGCCGAACGGCCCGATGCGCGGATCGTTTTCCGCCGGGTTGATCGGGACGCCGGGTTCGAGTTCACCGCGCAGCTGAACCTGGGTGAAGATGTTTTGGTAAGCCATGATCCTGTCTCCCTCAGCGTACCCAGATCGGCAGGTTCAACCACCAGGTCCACCATTCGGGCCAACCGCGTGACCAGAACGGGCCGGAAAGGATGATACAGATCGCGCTCCAGAAGCCGGCATTCAGCGCCAGCAGCAAGCCGACGCGGTGGATGCCAAGCGTGCCGACCGAGTAACCGATCAGGTCGCGGAAGAATGTATCCTCATATTCGGGGGACTTGACGTCTTCACCAGCGGCCGGGTTGACCGCCGAAAGCACCAGCGAGCCATGAAGGCCAAGCGCCAGTGCCGTGGTGAAAAAGAAGCTGACGGCGAGCATGTGCGCCGGATTGTAGTGGAAATGCAGATATTGATAGCCGGTGTTCGACACCCAATCGAGATGGCTGAAGATGCCATAAGGGAAGCCGAAGCCCCAGGCGCCCATCAGCATCGGGCGGATGACGACCAGCGACACATAGGCAAAAATGGCCACGCTGAACGCAAAAGGCACGTGATAGCCGATGCCGAGCTTACGGCAGATTTCAACCTCGCGCAGCGCCCAGCTGCTGAACGCGCCGACCGCGCAGATGGTGATGATCTGCCAAAGCCCGCCGGCGCGCAGCGGTGCCAGGCCCAGACCATAACTGATATCGGGGGGGGCAATGCTGATCAGCCAGGGATTCCAAGTTGGCCCGATGGCGGCGCCATAGATGATCAACGCTGTGCCGAGCGCGGCAAAAAAGATCGTCGTGACCCCGAAGAAGCCGACGTAGAACGGCCCCATCCAGAAATCGAACAGCTCTCCGCCTATCAGCGTACCGCCGCGAACCCGGTATTTTCTTTCGAAACTCAACAGCGCCATGGCGCACCTCCCCGCTGAACCGCGAACCCGGACACCGGGTGCAGCACAGGTCTTGCTGGTGATGCGGGCGGGCAGGATCTTGGCGACCCCGCCCGTCTCGCTTTACCTTTTACACGTTCGACCGTCGAAGCGATCAGGCCGATCCGGTTGCCGTGGTAACCATTGCGGTCTTGGCCGGGGCCGGGTCGATGCCGTCGAGCCAATTGTACCGGCTCGTGCTGAGCAGGATAAAATGGATCAGGATCGCCAGGGTGAACAAGAAGATCGCCAGCGCGGGAAG
>JACMOQ010000036.1 GCA_014377905.1 Acetobacteraceae bacterium
AACTCGGGCGCGAGGCAGGGTTCACCGACTATGTCGCCAAGGGTGAACGCCAGGCGCTGCTAAGGAGCTTGCAACAATGCCTCGCCCATCCTGTCACCCGGCAATCCATTACCCTGGCGGCCTGAAGGAGCGGAGAATATCATGTCCCAGACCCTGAGCGACCGCCCGGCGGCCGATGCTGCCAGCAACGAGAAAGTGTTCGTTACCTTAACCGTTGCCGACCAGCTTTGCGGCGTGCCGGCATTAAACGTTCGCGACATCCTGAGCGAACAGATTCTCACCCGCATCCCGATGGCACCGCGCGAAATCGCCGGCAGCCTCAATCTGCGCGGTCGCATCGTGACGGCGGTAGATTTGCGTCGGCGCCTGAACCTGCCGGATGCACCGCCCGGCACGCCCCGCATGTCGGTAGTGGCCGAACAGGGAGGCGAGCTTTACGCGCTGCTGGTCGATCAGGTCAGCGAAGTGATCAGCCTGCCGGCGTCGGCGTTCGAGCGTAATCCGCCCACCCTGCCACCACCCTGGTCCGAGTATAGCGCGGGTATATTCCGTCTACAGAACAGGCTGCTGGTCGTGCTCGACACTGCCAGGCTGCTGGCCCTGGCCCCCGCGAGCTAGAGCAAATCCGGTTCAAGTCGTGACGCGTGAACGGAATTTATGATCGCGACGACAAAAGGGTGCGGCCGCAGCGACGCCGGGGCGTGCCGTCTGCAACAGAAATGACAAGTTTGGAGGGGGCGATGCGAACGTGTTTGGTGGTTGATGACAGTCGGGTGGTGCGCAAAGTGGCGCGACGCATTCTTGAAGGCCAGGGCTTCATCGTCGAGGAAGCCGAGGATGGCCAGATCGCGCTCGATGCCTGCCGCCGAAACATGCCTGGCAGTGTTTTGCTTGACTGGAACATGCCTGTCATGACCGGCATCGAGTTTCTCCGTGCCTTGCGCCGTGAATTCGGCCCTGAAAATCCGCCAGTGGTTTTCTGCACCACGGAAAACGATATTTCATTCATCCAGCAAGCGATCGAATGTGGCGCTCAGGAATTCATCATGAAGCCCTTTGATGAAGACATTCTGGTGGGCAAGTTCATTCAGGTGGGCATTCTGTGATCCAGCAGACGCTATTGGAGGCGCGGGCCACGGCGGTTGAGCCGGCCAACATGGCGCGGGTAATGATTTGCGACGATAGCGCAGTCATTCGTTCAGCATTGGGCCGAATGTTGGACAGCCAGCCCAACATTACCGTCATTGCCAAGGTGGCCAATGGCGAAATGGCGCTCGCCGAAATGCGGCGCCAAGCCAATGCCCGCACCCCGATTGATGTGGTCGTGCTCGACATTGAAATGCCGGTCATGGACGGCATGCGCGCCTTGCCGCTGCTGTTGAAAATTGATCCCACGGTGCGGATTATCATGGCGAGCACCCTAACCACGCGGGGGGCGGATATTGCGTTGCAAGCGCTGCGGCTGGGGGCGGCGGATTACCTCCCCAAACCGGGCACCGCCGATATCGCTGACGACAGCTTTCGTCGGGATCTGATCGCCAAGATCATCGGTCTCGCCAGGCTCCGGGGGTTGCGCCGACAGCTTGCGGTCCTTCCCCGCCCGATCGACGTCGCGCTCAGGCCTTTACCGCGACATACCCCGCGATTGCTGGCGATCGGCAGTTCAACCGGCGGACCGCAGGCATTGTTCACCCTGGTCCAGGCGCTCGGCGCTGGCTTTCCTGCCCCGGTTGTCCTGACCCAGCATATGCCGGCAACTTTCACCCCCATTCTCGCAGACCATCTCACCCGGCTCGGCGGGATGAAATGCGCCGAGGCGGTGGACGGTGAGCGGCTGGTGGCCGGGCAGATCTACCTTGCCCCTGGGGACAGGCATTTGCTGGTGCAGGGAAGTGCGGTGGGCATGACCGCGCGGGTGACCTCCGACCCGGCGGAGAATTTTTGTCGGCCGGCGGTCGATCCCATGCTGCGCACCGCGAGCACTGCCTGCGACGGTCGTGTTCTGGTCGTCATGCTGACTGGCATGGGACAGGACGGTTTGATCGGCACCCGCGCAATCGTCGAGGCCGGCGGGGCAGCACTTGCCCAGGACGAGGCGAGCAGCGTGGTGTGGGGCATGCCCGGCGCCATCGCCCGGGCAGGGTTATGCCACCAGGTTTTGCCGCTGCCCGCCATCGCGGCCCGTATCCGTGACATTTTTCAACCCGCCCTGACCCGGAGAATGGCACCATGAAACCGCAAAGCTTTGAGGTATTCGCGGCGCTGCTGCGCAATGGTTCGGGTTTGGTGATCGGGATGGATAAGCAATATCTGCTCGAATCCCGCCTCGGTCCGATCCTGAAGCAGCAAGGCTTGCGCGACCTTGACGGCCTCGCCGATCGCCTACGCACCGGTGCCCCAGCGATTGAACGCGCGGTGATCGAAGCCATGACGACCAATGAAAGCTTCTTCTTCCGCGACGAAAAGCCGTTTACTCATTTTCGTGCTCAGGCTTTGCCGAAGCTTACCGCCAGCAGGCCTGCTACGGCCAAACTGCGCATCTGGTCAGCAGCCTCGAGCTCTGGTCAGGAAGCCTATTCGATGGCAATGATTCTCGCCGAATGTAGGGCCACGCTTGCCGGCCGTTCCATCGAAATCGTAGGCACCGATCTGGCGCGCGAACAACTGGCCCGCGCCCAGGCCGGGGTTTACAGCCAGTTCGAGGTCCAGCGTGGCCTGCCGATTGCAATGCTGGTGAAGTATTTCAAAAAAGACGGCGCTAATTGGCAGATCAACGAGCCATTGCGGGCAATGGTCAGCTTCCGCGAATGGAACCTGCTGGCCGATCCGCGCCCGCTGGGTAGTTTCGATATCGTGTTCTGTCGCAACGTGCTGATCTATTTCGACCAACCCACCAAAACCCGTGTACTCGACGCCATCGCCCGCCAGATGCCGCCCGACGGGCTACTTTATCTTGGTGGCGCGGAAACCGTGCTTGGGATCACCGACCGGTTCAGCGCGGTGCCAGGCGAACGTGGGGTTTATGCGCTCGCCGGCGCAAAGGCTGTGCCGTCGCGCATGGCGGTTCCGGCCTGATCAGGCGGCAAGCCTGGGTGCCACTTCAACACGAACCAGTTGGCGAATTCGCGACGGTGGCGGTCGGCGTCGATGACGTCGGTGCTGACGCCGTAGCGCCAGGCGAGGTCCTTGCGCGCCGGATCGTCATGCAGCGCGCGCAGATCGGTGGCGAAGGCCTCGGCCTCGGTCAGGGTGGCGGCATAGCCACGGTCAACAAAACGTTGCGCGCTGCGCTTGAACATCGCCGCGATCTGCAACAGATCGTATTCGGGATGGTATTGCACCCCCCAGAAGGACCGCCCGCCATCACGCAAACTCGCCGCCTGCACCTCGCTCACGCTATTGCCGGCCAGCAATTCCGCCCCTGGCGGCAGATCGCACACCTCGTCCTGATGCACGCATAGCGCATCAAAGACGCTGGGCTTGCCATCGTACATCGGGTGCGCCCGCCCGGCATCCGTCAGCAGGATCGACCGCGCGAACCCCATTTCGGCGCCTTTCGGGTTCAGCCGCACCTTGCCCCCGAGGGCGACCATCATCACCTGCAACCCCCAGCAACTGCCGAAGCACGGCACGCCGGATTAGAACGCGGTCCGGGCGAATTCAACCTGGCGGCTGACCGCATCGGTCTCGTGGTACGCATTAAGCGGCGACCCAGTCCAGGCGATGCCGTCGAAATCCGACAGCGCCATGCCCTGCGGCAGGTTCGCGCCATCGGCGGCGGCGAGCACGAAAACCTCGACCCCGCCAACGCTTTGATGGGCTTGGGATGCCAGTGCCGCACCGTAATTCGGGCCGTGGCGCCGGCCACCGTTGGCAACCAGCAAATCTTGCGAGGAGGACGGCGCACCATCTACGATCAGAATATTGGCGGTCACCTGGGAATCCCGTGCTATGCGGCAGCGCACAAACCTAGACCATGACAATTTAGATGCGAAGGGGCCTCTTGCATCGTGGCATGGCAAGGTGTGAGCTAGGCGGGAATAAAACCTGGAAATGCGCCATGACCTATGTCCCGCCGCCGCATGTCACCGAACATTGGCACCAAACCAAGCCATCGGCCGCCGGCAAGCGCGGCATTGTGGTTTCGCAATCGCGTGATGCAGCCGAGGCCGGGGTTGCGATCCTCACCGCCGGCGGCAACGCCATCGATGCCGCGGTTGCCACCGCTTTCGCGCTGGCCACCACCGAGCCTTGGAATTCCGGCATTGGCGGCATCGGCTTCGCTGTCGTGCATCGCGCCGGGCAGGCACGCGCTGATGTGGTGAATTTCGGCCCGGTCGCCTCGCGGAATTTGAACCAAAGCCAGTTCCCACTCACGGGCCGGATGACCAATGATTTGTTCCGCTGGCCAGAAGTCGCCGATGACCGCAACATCCACGGCCCGCTTTCGGCGGCCGTGCCAAGCTCGGTTGCCGGCTACGAGAAACTGCACGCGACCTGGGGCAAGTTGCCAATGGCTGAGATCATGGCACCGGCGGTGGCGCTCGCCAAGCGCGGCCTCGCGGTCGATTGGTACACGACGCTCAAAATTGCCTATTCCGCCAGCGTAACCGCAAAATATCCCGAAACCGCACAGATTTATTTGCGAGGCGGCCTGCCACCACTGCCGCCCTATCAAGGCGCGCCGGTATTCCTGCGCCAAGGCAACCTGCCCGACACGCTCGAACATCTGCAAAGGGCCGGCCTGCGC
>JACMOQ010000037.1 GCA_014377905.1 Acetobacteraceae bacterium
ACTTTTCCCCTGATCCTGCCGGCGATTGTGTCGGGCATGTTGCTGTCCTTCATTGTCATGCTCGGGATTTACGGCGTGCCGGCAACCTTGGGTGCGCCGGCCAACATTCCGGTGCTGACCACCTATATTTTCCAGCTTACCTCGTGGTCGCCACCGCGCTACGGCACTGCGGCGTCCGTCGCGATGATCCTGATGCTGGTGACAGGCGCTCTGGTCGTGGCCCAGCAGAAAGTGCTGTCCGGGCGCAGCTACGTTACCGTCGCTGGCAAAGCCTTCCGCCCGCGCACCTTGCGGCTGGGGCCGTGGCGCTGGTTCACCCTGGCCCTGGCGGTGATCTACCTGCTCGTCGTCGTCGTGTTGCCAACCGTTGCGTTGTTGATCGCGGCGTTCCGCAAGTTTCTTTACATTCGCAACTTCGAAGCCCTGTTCGATGCCAAGCAATATTCCTGGCTGCATTTCGACCGGCTGTTTTCCAACCCGGCAACCGTCGATAGCATCATCAACACCATGCAGGTTGGCGTCGCCACCGCGCTGATCGGCGGCGTGCTCGCCTTCGCCGTCGGCTACACCGTCGCCCGCACCCAGGCGCCGTGGCGCCGCGCAATCGATGTCATCGCCACCGTGCCAGTTGCCATTCCCGGCCTTGTCATCGGGGTTGCCTATCTCTGGGCGTGGATCGGTCTGCCCGGCGGATTTTACGGCACTATCTGGATTCTGGCGCTCGCCTTCGTTGCCCGCTTCCTGCCCGATACGGTGAAAGTGCTGACCAGCTCGCTCATGCAAATCCACCGCGAACTCGAAGAAGCCGCCTGGCTCTGCGGGCGCGGCACGCTGTCCACCATCGCCACCATCACCTTGCCGCTCGCCCGCCCCGGGGTGATCGCTGCCATGACCTTGCTGTTCGTGCTATCAATCCGTGAGCTTGGATCGTCGCTGTTTCTCTATTCATCGCAAACCATGGTGATGGCGGTGCATCTGCTGAGCTATTATGAGGGCGGCAACTTCAGCGTCACCGCCGCCTTTAGTCTGGTGCAAATGGTGCTGCTCGCGGTACTTATCGGTCTGACCAGTCTCGCCACCCGCCGTGCCACCCCAACGGACGCCGCCAGCGGCCTCGGCCGCGCCGGCTAATCAAGAAAGGACACCGCCATGAAGATCACTCGTCGCGCCGCCCTTGCCGGCATCGGTACTCTCGCCCTCGCCCGTCAGGTCCGCGCCTTTGAACCCTTCAAGCCGTCCCCCCAATTGCTGGCCGCGGCCACCAAGGAAGGCCGCATGGTGTACTACACCGCCAGCTTCACCGAGGTCGAGCAGGAGGTTATCAACGCCTTCAACAAGCGCTTCCCCGGCATCCGCATCCAGATGGTGCGGGCGTCAGGCGGGCAGTTGATCACCCGCATCCGGACCGAGGCCGCGGCCGGCAAGCTATCGGCCGACGTGATTGACCATTCCGATCGTGGCCTGATGAAGGAAGTCGAAAACCTGTTCGCCGACTACGCGCCCCCCAATGCGGCCGATTATTTGCAAAACGTTCTGGTATCGCCAAAACTCTGGCCCCGCCTGACCCCGGCCTGGGCGATCGCCTATAACACCGAACTGGTGAAAAACCCGCCGAAGTCATGGATGGACCTCACCAGGCCGGGCTACGAAAAAGGCGCCATCGGGCAGGTTATCGGTCCGTCCGGTGGCACCACCTGGACCCGGATCATGTTCGAACGGCAAGTTTTGGGGGAAGATTACTGGAAGCGCCAGGCCCCCACCAAACCAGCTTTATACCCGTCCGGCGCCCCGCTAGCGGATGCGCTGGTGCGCGGCGAGGTGCAGATCGCCCCGTTAATCTACAACGCCATCATGCCCAAAAAGCGCGACGGCGCCCCGATCGAGATATTCTTCCCCCCCGAGGGCGTGCCGGTCGTGCCGTACGCCACCGGCATCCCGAAAACCGCCACCAACCCCAACGCCGCCAAATTATTCCTCGACTGGAGCCTGTCCGACGAAGGTCAGGCCTTCACCATCAAGGACCAGGGCAACCTCACCAGCCTGAAATCGCCCCCCTTCGTGCCGGAAGGCTTCGACCCGAAAGTGGCAAAAGTCTGGGTCCCCGACTTCTCCCAGTTCGCCACCTTGCGCGACAAATGGTTGGAAGAATGGAACACCGTGTACGGATACCGCCAGTGACTAACTTCAGCGACCCTCACCCCGGCCCCCTCCCGGAGGGAGAGGGGGCAGCCTTCTCCCTCTCCCTCCGGGAGAGGGCCGGGGTGAGGGCGCTTAGGCCCCACCCATGAGCGCCGAACTCGCCATCCGCAACCTCGAAAAATCCTTCAACACTGGAAAACCCGCCGTCGATGGTGTCAGCTTCACCATCGCGCCGGGCGAAATCGTGGTGCTGCTCGGCCCATCCGGCTGCGGCAAAACCACCACGCTCCGCTGCGTCGCCGGCCTCGAACACCCAACCGCCGGCGAAATCAGCCTCGACGGCGATCTGGTTTCCGCCCCCGCCAAAGGCATCCTGACCCCGCCGCGCGCCCGCAATATCGGCATGGTGTTCCAGTCCTACGCGGTCTGGCCGCATATGACGGTGCGCCAGAACGTGACCTACCCGTTGCGTACTCGCGGCATGACCCGCGCGGCGATGGATGCTGCGGTCGCCGAGGCCCTCGATCTGGTTGATCTGGCGATCTACGCCGACCGTCCGGTGACCCAGCTTTCCGGCGGCCAGATGCAGAGGGTCGCGCTCGCCCGGAGCATGGTTTACGCGCCGCGTTTGCTGCTGTTGGACGAACCGCTATCGAACCTCGACGCCCAGCTGCGCCTCCGCCTGCGCGATGATCTGCGCCGCATCATCAAGCGCACCGGGCTTACCGCGCTGTACGTTACCCATGACCAGCAGGAAGCCGTGGTGCTCGGCGATCGCATCGGCGTCATGCAGGGCGGCAAACTGCGCCAGATGGCCACGCCCGCCGAAATTTATAATCGCCCCGCCGACCAGTTCGTTGCCGAATTCACCGGGGCATCAAGCATGTTGCCCTGCCGCCTGGCACGGCGGGATGGCGAGTTCGGCACAGTGGAAATGGCCGATGGCAGCACCGTCGAAGCCTGGATGCCGGCAGCCCCCGCCATCGGCACCGCCATGGTGCACGCCATTCGCCCCGAAAACGCCCTGCTCGGCGCGGCGGGCGGCA
>JACMOQ010000359.1 GCA_014377905.1 Acetobacteraceae bacterium
CCGCCGGGCCGGATTGCTGCGCGCCGATCTGGCACGGGCGCGCGGAGACAACGCGGCGGAGACATCCCATTTGCGCGATGCCGCTAACGCGCCGTTACAGCCGGGTTGGCGTTGTAGCGGCTGCGGCGCGGAACATGCGGCGTGGCATCCGGTGTGTCCGTCATGCCATGAAGCTGGCAGCTTGCAATGGGTCGAACGTGGCTCCCCAGTGTTGGCGCTACCGCGGTAGCGTCGTCGCCCCCATCAGCGCGGTATCGACCGACGCCGCGCATTGCCGGCCCTCGCGGATTGCCCAGACAACCAGCGACTGCCCGCGCCGCATATCGCCGGCAGCGAACAGGCGCGGCACGCTGGTTTGATACGCAACCGTGTTGGCCGCGACATTGCCGCGCAGATCGAGGGCGGATTCCGATTGCGCCACAAGGCCGTTTTTCTGCGGGCCGACGAACCCCATGGCGAGCAGTACCAGATCGGCCTGCAAACGAAACTCGCTGCCGACGATTTTCTGCATTTCCATCCGTCCGCCAGCGCCGGGCACGAATTCAACGCGGACGCATTCAATCGCTTCAACCCGACCATTGCTGCCGATAGCGTCTGCCGTCAGCACCGCCCAATCGCGGTCGGTGCCTTCGGAATGGGCGTGCGATGACCGCAGCTTGAGCGGCCAGTTCGGCCAAGTCAGCGCCTTGTTTTCGTGTTCGGGCGGGCGCGGCATGATTTCGAGCTGGGTAATCGATGCCGCCCCCTGGCGGGCCGAGGTGCCGATGCAATCAGACCCGGTATCGCCGCCGCCGATCACCACAACATGCTTGCCCGCGGCCGACAGGGTTTTGCCGACGGACGCGGTGGCTTCATCGTCGCCGGCGTTGCGCTTGTTCTGCTGGGTAAGGAAGTCCATCGCGAAATGGATGCCATCCAGGCTACGGCTTGGGACATCCAGATCGCGCGGGGCTTCAGCGCCGCCGGCCATCACCACGGCGTCATAATCGGCGAGCAGGCTTTGCACGCTAAGATCGATGCCAACATTGATGCCGGTGTGGAAGCGCACGCCTTCGGCTTGCATCTGGTCGATACGGCGATCGATCAGGTGCTTTTCCATCTTGAAGTCGGGGATGCCATAACGCAACAATCCGCCGATCCGGTCAGATTTCTCGAAGACTGCGACATCATGTCCGGCGCGGGCGAGTTGCTGGGCACAGGCGAGCCCAGCGGGGCCGGAGCCAACCACGGCGATTTTTTTGCCGGTACGGGTGGCGGCCAGCACGGGATGTATCCAGCCTTCGCGCCAGCCACGATCGACGATTTCGCATTCGATGGTTTTGATGGTGACGGAATTATCGTCGATGTTCAGCGTGCAGGCGGCTTCGCACGGGGCGGGGCAGACGCGGCCGGTGAATTCGGGGAAGTTGTTGGTGGAATGCAACGTCGTCAGCGCGGCCTGCCAGTGTTCCCGGTAGACGAGGTTGTTCCAGTCCGGGATCAGATTATTGACCGGGCAGCCATTGTGGCAGAACGGGATGCCGCAATCCATGCAGCGCGCGGCTTGTTCGGCGACTTCCGCCGGCGGCAGGGGCTGGGTAAATTCGC
>JACMOQ010000038.1 GCA_014377905.1 Acetobacteraceae bacterium
GATCGTCACCGATAGCATGCACAGCCGCAAACGCCGGATGTTCGAACTGGCCGATGCGTTTGTGATCCTGCCGGGCGGACTTGGCACGCTCGACGAATTTTTCGAAATCCTCACCTGGCGGCAATTGCGCCTGCACGATAAGCCGATCCTGATTTGCGACATCGCCGGCTACGCCAAGCCCTGGGTGGCGATGATCGAAGCCTGCATTGCCAACGGCTTCGCCCAGGCAACCGCACGGGACCTGTTCGAGGTCGTCGATGGCGTGCCCGCCCTGCTCGCCCGCCTCGCCATGTTGCCAAAGCCGGTCAGCCAGCCAGGGTCGCTGCTCTAACCAGGGGTTGCCCTTCCCTGCCGGCACCGATATAAGCCGCCCCTCGGTCGGAGTGTAGCTCAGCCTGGTAGAGCACTGGTCTCGGGGTCCAGGGGCCGGAGGTTCGAATCCTCTCACTCCGACCAAATTCGCATTACCCTAAACGCAACCCCGTCTCCGCATCGAACACATGCAGCATCGCCGCCGGGAAGCTTACCCAAATGGCCTCGCCCGCCGGCGCCCGCCCGGGAACTTTCACCGACAGCAACTCACCATCGTCCATCCGGCCGATCAGCACGGTTTCCGACCCCAGCGGTTCAATCAGGTCAATCTGAACCGCCACGCCGTCTGGCGCGAGCACGATGTGTTCTGGACGAATGCCGATCGTAAGCTTGCGGCCATCGACGCCGTCCCGCCTGCCATCGGCGAACGGAATTACCATGCCACGCCCGAGATCAACCGCCATCCCCCCCTGACACAGCACCCCCGGTAGCAAATTCATCGCCGGCGCCCCGATGAAGCCGGCGACATAGGTGGTGGCCGGACGTTCAAACACCTCCATCGGGGTTGCCAACTGCACCGGCACGCCCTGATGCATGACCAGCAGCCGGTCCCCCAAGGTCATCGCCTCGACCTGATCATGCGTCACATAAAGGCTCGTGACCCCCATGCGGCGTTGCAGGCGCTTGATTTCGGCGCGCATTGTCACGCGCAATTTGGCATCGAGGTTCGACAGCGGTTCATCGAACAGGAATAATTTGGGTTCCCGCACGATCGCCCGGCCCATCGCCACGCGCTGGCGCTGGCCGCCGGATAACTGGCGCGGTTTGCGGTCGAGCAACGGACCAAGCCCCAGCATTTCGGCGGTTTCACGCACCCGGCGGGCGATATCATCGCGGCTCAGGCCGCGGATTTTCAGCGCATAGGCCATGTTGTCGAAAACAGACATATGCGGATAGAGCGCGTAATTTTGGAACACCATGGCAATGTCGCGCTCGGCCGGGTCAAGCCGGGCAACGTCGCGTCCATCCAGCACAATGCGGCCGGCGGTGGGGACTTCCAAGCCCGCGATCAGCCGCAGCAAGGTTGATTTGCCGCAACCGGACGCGCCGACAATCACCAGCATTTCGCCATCGTTCAGCGCCAGATCAACCCCGTGCAGCACCGCGGTCGCGCCAAAGCTTTTGCGCACATCATACAATTCCAACGTCGCCATTATTTGTCGCCCTCGGTCAGGCCCTTGACGAACCATTTCTGCATCAGCACCACCACCAGCACCGGCGGCAGCAGCGCCAGGACGGCCGCCGCCATTACCCGGTTCCAGTCGGTAACAGTATCGCCGCCGATCATCTTGACGATGCCGATCACGATGGTGTCGAGCTTTGGGTCGGTCGCCACCAGCAACGGCCACAAATACTGGTTCCAGCCATAGACAAACACGATCACGAACAACGCCGCCATGTTGGCCGCCGACAGCGGCAACAGGATATCGCGCAGGAACCGCAGCGGCCCGGCGCCGTCCATGCGCGCGGCCTCCACCAGTTCATCCGGGATCACCAGGAACACCTGGCGGAACAGCAAGGTCGCGGTGGCACTGGCGATCAACGGCATGGCAAGGCCGGTAAAGCTGTTGATCAGGCCGAAATTCGCCATCACCGCGTAGGTCGGCACAATCCGCACTTCGACCGGTAGCATCAGGGTGATGAAGATGGTCCAGAAGCACAGCATGCGAAACGGGAAGCGAAAAAACGACACGGCATAGGCCGATAGCAACGAGATAACGATCTTGCCGAATGCGATGGCCAGCGCCAGGGCGGCAGACACCAGCATCATCCGCCACACTGGTGCGCCACCCGGCGCGCGGTCAGTCAGCACCGACCAGAAGATGCCGAGATTGCGCAGATCGGGCACAAACGATAATTCGCCGCGCGCAATCGCCCCGCCATCCTGGGTCGCCCCGGCCAGCAGCAACCAAAGCGGCAGAACAAACAACGCCACCCCGGTGCACAGGATGCTATGCGCAAGCCAGTCCGTATGGGGTTTCATTCCGCATTTCTCCGCCCGATAAAGCGGAATTGCAGCCCGGTCAGCACCACCACCGCGACCATCAAGATCACCGATTGCGCCGATGACGACCCGAGATCGAGGTTGATCAGACCGTCCCGATAAACCTTCAGCATCAATGTTTCTGTCGCCTTGCCCGGTCCGCCATGGGTCAGGGCCTGGATGGTCGCGAACGTATCAAAGGCGGCATAGACAATATTGACCACAACCAGGAAAAAGATTGTCGGCGCCAGCAACGGAATGGTGATGGTACGGAACCGCCGCCAGCCGCGCGCGCCATCCATGCGTGCGGCCTCAATCACCGTTTTCGGGATCGATTGCAGGCCAGCGAGGAAAAAGATGAAATTATAGCTGACCTGTTTCCAGGCCGACGCCAGGATCACCACCGTCATCGCCTGGGCATCGTTGAGCTTGTAATCCCACAGCACGCCGACCGATTTCAGCGCATGGGCGACAACGCCGATTTGCGGATTGAGCAGCAGCACCCACAGCACCGCCGCGATTGCCGGGGCGACCGCATAAGGCCAGATCAGCAGAGTACGATAGATTGCCCGCCCGCGAATTTCCCGATCCGCGAAAACCGCCAGCAGCAAGGCGGTACCCATCGCAAGCCCAGCCACAGCGGTGCAAAACACCACCGTGCGCAAGGCAGAATCGAGATAGAGCGGGTCCGCGAACAGGTCAGCAAAATTCTCGAAGCCGACGAATTCGGTGCGAATGCCGAACGCGTCCTGGCGCACCAGGCTGAACCACATCGCCTGGGCTGCCGGCCACAAGAAGAAGAACACCGTCAACAGCAATTGGGGTGCCACCAGGCAAACCGGCAGCACCCATCCGGCAAAAATCGTCCGGCGTTCCATTCGTCCGGCTCAGTCTGCCTTTACCCGCGTGCCGACTTCTCAAATTCGCGCAGCACCTTGTTGCCACGGCCCACGGCGCTATCGAGGGCAATTTGCGCGGTTTGCTGGCCTTGCAGCGCCTTTTCAAATTCTTCCTGGATGATGTTGCGTAACTCAACCATCCGGCCGAGACGGAAACCCCTGGAGTTGGCCGTCAACTTGCCGCGTGCGAGCTGGGTGATCGGAATATCAGTGCCGGGGCTTTTTTCGTAAAAGCCTTGCTTTTTCGACAGTTCATAGCCAGCAAAGGTCACCGGGACATAGCCCGACACCTGGTGCCAATGGGCGTCCTGATCGGGCTGGCCGATGTATTGCAGGAAGGTCGCGACGGCTTTGTATTCAGCCGCGCTGCGGTTCGGCGCGGTCATCGTCCACAGGCTGGCGCCACCGATGACCGAGTTGATCGGGTTCGGATTGACCTCCGGATCAGTCGGCAGCAAGGCGGCGCCGGCTTTGAACTTGCCATCACGGGTAATCGCGGCGCGGGCCGCCGACGATGTAAACCCGATCGCTGCCTCGCCCGAGATGAACAACGGTTCGGCCGCATTATCACGGCCGCCATATTTGAACAGGCCTTCCTTCGACATGTCTAGTAAGCGGTTCAAGTGCTTCACGAATGGCGCGGTGTTGATTTTGAGCTCGGTATCGAGCCCGTCAAACCCGTTGCTTTTGGTGGCAAATTCCAGGTCGTGCATCGCCGCGTATTGCTCGAAATGCACCCAGGTCGGCCAAGCGGTGGTCATCGGGATGGCAGCCGCGGCCTTGGCCTTGATGGCGCGGCAGGCGGCAATCACCTCATTCCAGGTCGTCGGCGGCTTGGCGGGGTCAAGACCGGCTTTCTCAAACACGTCCTTGTTGTACCACATCACCGCAGTCGAGGAGTTGAACGGCATTGATGCCATCCGCCCATCCGACAAGCTGTAATAGCCGCGCACGCCGCCGATGTAATTGGCGGGGTCAAGCGCGACGCCGGTTTCGGCGGCCAACTGCCAGACCTGCTTCACTGCCGGGCCGGCAGCGAGCATTGAACCCGTGCCGACTTCAAACATCTGCACCAGATGCGGCGCCTGACCGGCGCGCCAGGCGGCGATCGCTGCGGTCAAAGTTTCGGGATAGGGGCCTTTGAAAATCGGCTCGATTTCATACGCGGTCTGCGCGGCGTTGAAGCCTTTGCAGATATTGCCGACTTCCTCGCCCAGAGCGCCCGCCATGGCATGCCAGAAAACGAACTTGGTTTTTGCGCCCTGCGCACGGGGCAAGCCCAAAGGGGCGACAACAGCGGTTGCGGCGGTAGCGGCCAATAACGAACGACGCTTCATCGACTTGGATCCCTCAATGTTAGACACGGACGCCTATCGGGCAATGCGATGACCAAAGCAAGCTGCATGGCAGTTACAATTTACGCGCGGCCCATAACACCAGAAAATGCGCCGGCACGACCCATAGAACCCCGGCTGCCAGGAAATAAGCCAGTTGCAATGCCCAATGCAACGGCATCACCAGATCGGCCAGTACTACGGCCCCGCCGATATAGGCGAAAAACCCGATAAGCCCGACGATGGTGGCAAACAGAATTCGTGGCATGCCACGTGACCTAGTGATCCGCTTGCGATCCAGCAAGCTCCCCGGCATATACCGCCGCCTGACCCGTAGCGGAGCGATCTACCCATGGACCTTAAAGACCACATCCGTGGCATTCCGGATTTCCCCAAGCCGGGCATTTTGTTTTACGACATTTCGACCCTGCTCGCCCATGGCGATGCGTGGCAGGTGGCGATGGGGCGGATGGCCAATGCGGTGCGCGCCTTTAACCCGCATGTGATTGCCGGCATTGAATCGCGTGGGTTTTTGGTGGCCGCACCGCTTGCCCTGAAGCTTGGCTGCGGCTTCATCATGTTACGCAAGCGCGGCAAACTGCCCGGGGCGACAATCGGGCTCGACTACGCGCTGGAATACGGTACTGACCGGATCGAGATCCAGGCGAATGCGATCAAACCAGGACAGCGCGTGGTGGTGGTCGATGATCTGCTGGCGACCGGCGGCACCTTGGCGGCCGGGATCGCATTGCTGCGCCAGGTCGGGGCGGACGTGTCGGCCGCGGCCACGATCATTGAGCTCACTTTCCTCGGTGGCCGGGCAAAGATCGATGTTCCGGTCGAATCGCTGATCGCGTACGACTCCTAGGCCGTCCCACGCGCGTCTTTTTAGAGACAAATTTATTCATTTTTAACCCTATCACGCCATCTTTTGGGACGGTCGCAGATTGCGTGGCCCGAAGGATACCTTCGCCATGCCGTCCGACATCACAATCGCGTCGATATTGCCGCCAACGGTGATCCAACCCGCGAGTAGCCGCAACGTGGCAGCGGTGGCGGTGGCGGTGGCGGTCCCGGTGCAGGCGGCACCGTCACCAATGCATCCCAACCCGAGCTATCATATCGATCCCGCGCTCAACATGGTGGTAATCGAATTCATCAGCGCCCGCGGCCAAATCATCAGCTCGCTGCCCACC
>JACMOQ010000360.1 GCA_014377905.1 Acetobacteraceae bacterium
GCGGGCAGCTCGGCGGGCATGGTCCACGCCTGACGACGCAATGTCAGCGTGCCGGAATTGCGCGGTAGCTGATAAAAATCCGGGCCATTGAAACTGGCGAATTGCTCCAGCTGCCCTAATGCATCGACGGCATCAAATGCCTGCGCATACAGCTCCATTGCGTGCCGGGCGGTATAGCATCCGGCGCAGCCGCACGCCTGTTCTTTCGCACCGCGCAGATGCGGAGCCGAATCGGTGCCCAGAAAGAATCGGTCACTGCCGGATGTGGCGGCCTGAACCAGCGCCTGCCGATGCGACTCGCGCTTGAGCACGGGCAGGCAGTAGTAATGGGGCCGCACGCCCCCCTTGAAAATTTCGTTGCGGTTGTACAGCAAATGATGCGCGGTGATGGTCGCAGCGATTGGCCCGCCGGACTGGCTGACATACGCCGCAGCGTCGCTGGTGGTGATGTGCTCGAAGACAATTTTCAGCTCGGGCATTGCCCGCCGCAATGGCATCAGCACCCGCTCAATGAACACTGCCTCGCGGTCGAACAGATCGATTGCCGGATCAGTGACTTCGCCGTGCAGCAACAGCGGCATGCCAAGCTCCTGCATCACTTCGAGGGTCCTGGTGCAATGGGCCAGATCGCTGACCCCGGCGGCCGAATTGGTGGTCGCGCCGGCCGGATACAGCTTGATGCCGTGCACGAAGCCGCTGTCGCGCGCGCGCCGGATTTCATCGGGCGCGGTGTTGTCAGTCAGGTAAAGCGTCATGAGCGGCTCGAACTGCAGGCCGTCGGGCACGGCCGCCAGAATACGCTGGCGATAGGCCGCCGCCTGGCTGGTCAGGGTCACAGGCGGCTTCAGGTTGGGGATGACGATGGCGCGGGGTGCATCCGTGAAGAATGATTCCCGCCCCCGGTCAGCATCGCCCGAAAAACTCGTCGTCTTCCGCTTCGTCTGGCGCGACTGCGATGCGGCTGCGATCAACCGGGGTTGCACCCAGTTTGGTGAGGCAAGCCTGATAGGTGCTCAACAGCGTCGCGCCGACTTCGCCAGATGCGATGCGTCCACGGATGACACAGACGATCTCCATCATGGCCCGGTCGCTTTCCATCAGCCACGGCAGCTCTGCCTTGAAGTCGATCCACGCAGCCCGGCCCGCTGCGTCCAGGAATGCGGAGGCGTTGCCGAGCGGCGCGCCCTTCGGCTCTGGCCTGTCTCGATACCGCGCCGGGTTCTTTATCGCAGCGCCGGTTGCCCTCGCCTTCACGCCGGGGAGTCTGCGGTTAGTCATAGCAATGCCTCAACTGTGGATGCGCGTAAAAAGGGATTTGATGCGGTGTCCAGACAGGGCGCCCCAGCCTTTCCATGTCCCGCCCCCTCGTCGTCATGCTGACACCCCGTCAAAGTCGTCATTGTTATCAAAGTGACAGTGCAGCTAGTCGCCATGGTCATCGCCACTTTGACGACTTTGACTAGTTTGATGGGGGTCTAGGAGATTCCACTTGCCGTAACCGGCCTTGGCCACCAGACCTTCTTTCAACAGCGACTTGAGCCGGTGCGACGCGCTGGACTCGCTAACGCCAGCCGCCTTGGCGATAGTCGAAGTGCGCAGCGCCTCGCCGTCCGCTTCGGTTAGAACGTCTAGCAGGGCTTGCCGCTCGCCGGTCTTGGCCAGTTCCTTGGCGTCGCCAGTTATGCGCCAACTGCCAGTGACCGAGTTACGCGCCAGCGCCTTCTCATAGCCCTCGATATCGCGCCCTTGGCCGGACAGCTTCGCGCCCTCGCCATGCCGGGCCAGGACCATGAGCGTGTCGCAGATACCAGTCAGCCCGGTCGACCCGCTGATAGTGTCGAAACAGTCGTCCGCTTCCATCTTGCGGGTGTGGTGAATGATGACGACAGCGACGCCGGGGTGATCCCTTGTCAGTTCGTGCAGCGGCGTGATCCCGCGCGCATCCTCGTCATAGAGGGTGGCCTTGCCCGACGATTCCGGCTTGATGCGCGCCAGCGTGTCCAGGACGATCAGGCGAGCGCCGGAATGATCGGCGATCCAGCCGCGAAGGTCGTCAATCAGCCCTCCATCTAAGCGGTTGGCGACAGTCTCGATAAAGAGCCGCTCCGGCATATCGTCGCCAAGTGGCAGCATCGCGCGCAAGCGATCCTGTAGCCGCCGCTCGCCATCCTCTAGCGCGCAATAGAGCACGTCGCCGCCGTCGCATCGGATAGTGCCGAGCGCTTTGCCCCCGGTAGCCACCGCGATGCACATATCGAGCGCCGCGTAGCTTTTGCCGAATTTCGGCTTACCGGCGAGAAGGGTAAGCCCCTCAGGCAATAGGCCGGGGATGACATAGCGAACCGGCTCAAACACCTTAACGCCAAGCGCCGTCGCGGTGAGGCTGCCAAACTTGTGCACCACTGGCGCGGCCCTAGGGCGAACGCGAACGTCCCATTGCGGGTGATCTTCATCGTCGGGGTGAAGGCTTCTCATTACGCCACCGCCTTCAAAACATGATGCGCAGCCGCCTGCACATGGGGAACGCGCTTGGCGCGCAACAGCGCAGCCGCCAGCGGTCGAACCATGGCCGGGTCATCGACTGTGACGCGGGCGCGATCGATCAGCGGCGACCAACTGCAAACGCTGGCGAGCGGCCCTGCCAACAGCAAACCGGGCAATCCGCCGTTTTGCGGGTCGCTGAACGCCAGACCGGGCACGATGGCCCTGCGGTGCATGTCGATCCATGCGGCCCTCTGTGCGGCCCATGCGCGGGCGAAGCGCCGCCCGTTCGTGTAGAGCGTCACGGTGTCTGCGTTGGGAATGTCGCCAACAATCCAGCCGCCACTATCGCCCCACAGTTCGGCCTTGCCGGTGTCGGGATCGA
>JACMOQ010000039.1 GCA_014377905.1 Acetobacteraceae bacterium
ATTTCGATCGGGGAGTCACCGATTCGCTGTACCGCCTGGCCCGATAGCACGCCGTGGGTGACATAAACGCTCGCCGATTTGGCACCGCGCGCGATCAGCGCCTTGGCGGCGTTGACCAAGGTGCCGCCGGAATCGACGATATCATCGACCAGAATGCAATCCCGGCCATCAACTTCGCCGATCACGTTCATCACTTCAGATACGCCGGCCTGTTCGCGGCGCTTGTCGATAATTGCCAGATCGCAGCCCAGCCGGGACGCAATGGCGCGCGCGCGCAGCACGCCACCAACATCTGGCGACACAATCATCACCGAGCGCCCGGCATAGGCTTCCTCGATATGGCGGCTGAACAACGGTGCCGCATACATATTATCGACCGGGATATCGAAGAAGCCCTGGATCTGGGCGGCATGCAAATCCATCGTTAACACGCGATGCGCGCCGGCCCCGACAATCAGATTTGCCACCAGCTTGGCTGAAATCGGGGTGCGCGGCCCAGACTTTCGGTCCTGGCGGGCATAGCCGAAATAGGGGATCACCGCAGTCACCCGCCGCGCGCTCGCCCGACGGAGTGCATCAAGCGCGATGAGCAACTCCATCAGATGGTCATTGGCGGGATAGGACGTCGATTGCATCACAAAGACATCCTCGCCCCGGATGTTCTCATGGATTTCGACGAAAACCTCCATGTCGGCGAAGCGCCGCACGGTAGCCTTGGTCAGTTTCTGGCCAAGGGCGTCGGCGACCGCCTCGGCAAGCGGGCGGTTGCTGTTGCAAGCGACAATTTTCATCGAGCTTTTATCCGGCTGCGGCGGGCGGGTTCTAGCAACCGCATGGCCGATTGTCCATGAACCGCCTTTGTCGCGGCAGGGTCACGGTTTTTTGCGGGTGCCGAGCCGGTTGAGGATCACATCGCGCACCCCGCCGGCGGCTTCCTCGGCGACCACCACGGCAATATCGACCCAAAATCCGCTCAGCGTGTTCTTCGCTACCTGGTTCAACTGGGCGATCTTGCCGGCCTCCGCACCCCGATCGTCCTGGATGACCCAGGTGATCTCGACGCTCTCCTGCCCCTTCGGCAACGGCCCGACCTTGACTGTGCCGATTACGGTGAAGTCCGGCCGCTCGGGCTTTTCCAGCACTACGAGGCCGAATTGCGGCAGCTCCCGCCGCATCTGCCGGGCCAGGGACGTATTGCCATCGCCCGGCGCACCGGTGACATCGGGCACGTAAATCCGCGCCGGACGATTGAGCAGGCTGGTCGGGTCGTCCTGCCGGCGCCGCGCTTCAATCGCTGTCAGCGCGGTGCCGAGCGCGGGGACGGTGGCGCTGACAATGCCGCCCAATGCGGCTGGGCTCTGACCGGTCCAATCTGCCTCCAGCACCGCGGCGCCAGTGGTCCGGTTGCGCTCCAGCCCGCTCGGGTCGCGGATGATGTAGCTCGGCGTCACCATGCCCGACGCCATCTGGGCGGTGATCTGGACCACCCAGTCTCCGCGGCTTGCCGGTTGGGCGAAGGCCGGCACTTCCATCGCGCGCAAACCGATGGTCAACGCGGTGGCAAGCTGGGCAGCATGCCTCGGGTCGAGCAGCGCGGTCTTGGGGGTCGGGATTGCAAGCCGCGCCGGCGGCGGGGCGACCAGCTGCACCCCGGCATCGCCCGACGAGCCATCAAACGTACGCAGCTGGCCGCCGCACCCGGCGAGTGCCAGGAGCGCGACAACCAGCGCGTTACGCCAGAACACAGGACACCAGCATGATCAGAAGCAGCAAAGCAGTGAAGAAATACATGTATTGCATGGGAACCGACATCACAGAGTGATCACCGAAATCTGATGCCCGATTGGACCGGACTTGGCCAGGGTGCGCCGGCGATGACTGAAAAACCGTGCCTCATCAGCCAGCGTATCAAGGCCAAGCGCGGCCACCGTGCCAACCCCGGCATAGGTTAAGCGACGCACGCAATAGCCAGCAAGATCGAACTGCCAGCGCCCGTCGCGGATGCCGTCAAGAAAGAACCGCGCATCGGCGGCATCGTGCGTCAGAACCGCGTCGCGCAGGTCGGCCGCAACCTCGTAGGATAACTGGCCGATGCACGGCC
>JACMOQ010000361.1 GCA_014377905.1 Acetobacteraceae bacterium
AGGCGGTTTTATGGCACCAAACCTTAACCAGGCGGAGCCATCGCAACGATCGGCGAGATGCTGGATCACGCTGCGGATCTGGGTCTGCACGCCGGTCCCGACATTGAACGCGCCATCTTCGGACGCAAACAGCAAGGTCACCAAACAATCGGCAACGTCAGTGACATAGATGAAATCCCGCAACTGGCGGCCATGGGTAGTTTCAACCGGGCGCCTGGCATCGAGCGAGGCTATCACAGACGGAATCAAGCGCTGCGGCGGATCGCCGGGACCGTAGGGCAGGAAGATACGCGCCCAGGCCGAGGAGAATTTGAAGTGTTGGGACAGCCCATCCAATGCATAGGCAAAGGATGCCTTGGTTTTTCCGTAGACTGTTGCCGGCTGGATCGGGGTGGTGTCCTCCTGGCACGGAGTGAGGCTGGCCTGATACTCCGCAGAGGTGCCCACCCCGACGAAGCGTGTCCCGCCGATTTCCCCGAAAGCGGTGGCCATTTCGATGCCGGCGCACAGCCATTTGAAGTTTTCCGGGGACTGGTTGTACAGGCGCGGCGTCGCCTCCCAGGCCAGATGCAGCACGTGGGTCGGTCGCACGGCTTCGATCAGTGCGCGGTTGGATGCCGGGTCGCATAAATCTGCCGCATGCCATTGGACCCGTGGGCCGGCAGCGCTGATACCGCGCCGATTGGCAGCATGAATTTCGCAATCCTCGGTTATCAGGCGCCGCAGGCAATGCTGGCCGATGAAGCCCGACGGTCCGGTCACCAATACCCGTTTCATGCGGTGAAATCCGGATAAGAGGCATCCCGGTCAGAAATGATTGTGGGCATCAATGGCCATGCAATCCCAAACGCCGGATCATTCCAGCGCACCCCGGATGCTGCAGGGGCATCGAAAACCGTTCCCATCATGTAGTAAACTTCGCAATTATCCTCAAGCGTGATGAACCCATGTGCGCACCCGATCGGTATGTACAGGGCATCGCGGTTTGCTTGCGACAATTCGGCGCCAGTCCATCGCCGGAAGGTGGCGGATTGGGGACGCAAATCGATGACCACATCGAAAATCCGACCGCTGGTGCAGCGCACCAGCTTAGGCTCCTCGGAGGGCGTCGCTTGAAAATGCATTCCGCGCAACGTCCCGCGCTTGGCATTCCACGAGACGTTACATTGCGGCCAAACCGTGGGCAGACCCGCCTTGGCAAAATCTTCCGTATCAAAGGTCCGTGCAAACAGGCCACGATTATCGGTGTGCGGGGACACCGAAACCAGCATTGCCCCAGCGAGGTTGGTCGGTGCGATTTTCATGGCCGTGGCTACCCCCGATCAATCCTGAATTGTCAGCTTCGGAATGGCGACCACAAAACGTCCGCCCCAATCCCGTATGCCGGCCATCTGGGTGCTGATTTCATCCTTCAGGTTCCATGGCAGGATCAACACATAGTCTGGCCTGGTATCGAAAATCTTCTGCGGCGCATGGATCGGGATCTGCACGCCGGGCAGGAACATGCCCTGCTTGTGCGGGCTGGCGTCAACGGTATATTGGATCAGCTCAGTGCCCACGCCACAGTAATTCAGCAACGTGTTGCCCTTAGCTGGCGCGCCATATCCCACCACGGTCTTGCCAGCACGGCGCGCATCGATCAGGAATTCCAGCAACTGGCACTTAACCTCGGCGACCTCATCGGCAAAATTCTCGTAGCCGGCGGGATGGTCAAGCCTTGCGGTAAGTTCAGCCGCACGCACAGATTTCAACCGATCGGTCGCCGGCGGCGCAGTGTCGGCATGGGTTGCAAATACCCTTAGCGATCCACCATGGGTGGTCAGCAATTCGACATCATAGACCGCAAGGCCCTGACGAGCGAATATCTTCTCGATCGCGATCAGCGACAAATACGAAAAATGCTCGTGATATATCGTATCAAACTGGTGCTGCTGGATCAGCTGCAGAAGATGCGGGAACTCGAACGTGCACACACCTGTAGGCTTGAGCAGGATTTTAAAACCGCCAACGAAATCATTAATATCAGGCACATGTGCCAGAACATTATTGGCAGCCGTCAGGTCGGCGCGATGGCCCGCGGCAACCAGACGGCGCGCGGTTTCAACCCCGAAGAACGCAACATCAGTCCGGATGCCTTTTTCGATCGCAACCTTGGCGACGTTGGCAGCCGGTTCGACGCCAAGCACGCCAACCCCGCTTTCCTTGAAATATTGCAGCAGATAGCCGTCATTGCTCGCGATCTCTACTACCAGCGACGACGGGCCGAGGCCATAACGCTGCGTCATCTCGGCTGCATAGGCCTTACAGTGCGCGAGCCAATGCTGGGAGTAGGACGAGAAATACAAATAGTCGCTGAAGATATTTTCTGGGCTTTCGTAATCCTCCAGCTGCACAAGGAAGCAGCTGTCGCAAACAAAGGCATGCAGCGGAAAAAAGCATTCCATTTTCTTCACGCCATCGGCCTTGATGAAGGAATTGGCCAACGGCGAACGACCCAGATCAACAAAGCTACGGGTGAGCGGCGCGGCGCAGGAACGGCAGCAAGTGGTGGTCATATTTGCCTCATGATCGTGATGCGTCCAACAACAGACGCTCAAAGTCGGTAATCTGGTGTTCGGTCATTCGCGCCACGTTCTCGCCGGCGGCGTAGCGCTTGTACCAATCGCAGGTCCAGTCGAGACCAGCCTCCAGATGCAACATTGGCTGCCAACCCAGGCGGGTGCGGGCTTTGGAGGCGTCAACCTTTAGCAATCCGGCTTCATGCGGGGCATCGCTCGGGATCAACTCCCAGCGCGCGCCGTCGCCCCATATTTTGGTAATGCGTGCGACAATCGCGCTGACTGGCTTAATGTCATCCTCACGCGGGCCAAAATTCCACGCCTCGCCATAGGCCGCCGGCTCATCCCACAACCGCTCGGCCAGCGCCATGTAGCCGGCAAGCGGGTTGAGCACGTGCTGCCAGGGGCGGGTGGCGCTGGGATTACGAATGCCGATCGGCAGGTCAGCGATAATTGCACGCATGCAATCCGGGATCAAACGGTTGACCGCCCAGTCCCCACCACCAAACACATTTCCGGCGCGAGCGGAGGCGAGCCCAACCTGGTGGGTTGCTTTTGGCCCACAGAATGATCGACGCCACGCCGATGTCACAAGCTCGGCGCACGCCTTACTGCTGCTGTATGGATCGTAACCACCCAGCGCATCGTCCTCGCGGTAAGCCCATAGCCACTCACGGTTCTCGTAACATTTATCGGTGGTTACGATGACGACCGAACGCACCGAAGCGGTCGCGTTGACCGCGTCGAGGACATGCACGGTGCCCATGACATTGGTCGCAAAGGTTTCGACCGGTTCGCGGTAAGATGGCAAAACCAGCGACTGGGCGGCTAGGTGGAGAACTATCTCGGGCTGAATACGCTCAAACGCCGCGCGGACGGCCGCTCCGTCACGAATGTCGCAATAGGTGGTATCGACCAGTTTCGCCAATCCAGCATCGGCAAACAGGCTTGGTTCAGTCGGGGCAGGCAGGGAAATCCCAAACACCTTGGCGTTCAGCCGCGACAACCACAACGCGAGCCAGGCGCCTTTAAAGCCGGTGTGCCCGGTCACTAACACCCGTTTGCCGGCCCAGAATTTCGGGTCCGGGCTCACCAAATTTTCCACGGAGCCTCGCGGGCATGCCACATCACTTCCAGGTCCCGTTTGTCCCGCAAGGTGTCCATCGGGCGCCAGAAGCCGCCATGGCGATAATAGCCGAGCTGGCGATCACGGGCGAGCTTGGCCAACGGTTCCTGTTCGAACGAAGTTGCGTCACCGTCGATATAGTCCAGCACTTTGGGCGACAGCACCATAAAGCCGCCATTGATCGAACTGCCTTCGCTTTCCGGCTTTTCACGGAAACCGTTCACCAAGTCGTCCGATCCGATATCGATCATGCCGAACCGCCCCGGTGGCTGCACAGCGGTCAACGTGGCAAGCGTTTTGTTTTGCTTGTGACGGGCGATGAGTGCCGCGATATCGATATCGGCGACGCCATCGCCATAGGTCATACAAAAATCTTCGTCGCCAATGAAATCGCGCACCCGACGCAAGCGCCCGCCCGTCATGGTGTTGGCGCCGGTTTCCACCAGCGTAACTTTCCAAGGCTCGGCGCGCGACTTGTGAAAAACGGTTGTTGAGTTCCGGAAATCGAACGTCGTATCGGCCATATGCAGGTGGTAGTTCGCGAAATATTCCTTGTTCACATACCCTTTATAGCCGAGGCAGATGATAAATTCGTTTATCCCGAATTTGGAATAAATTTTCATGATGTGCCAGAGAATTGGCTTGTCGCCGATTTCCACCATTGGTTTCGGCTTTACACTTGTTTCTTCGGACAGGCGACTTCCCAAGCCACCCGCCAAAATCACAACTTTCCGTATGGGCATAACAGACTTCCGAATGCTGGGAGGGAAGGAGAAAAAAATCAAACGCAAGGCACTCGATGTCGGTCAATTATCCAGTCCAAGTAAGCATATGACGCAATATAACTAAACTTTCTGTGCGCGCCTTATCTCCGAGTTGGGTCGTGCCGTCAAGTTTTGGGCCCGCCCATCGCGCCGTTCGGTGCTGGTCGCGGGCTTGCGGCGGCCCTTGCAAGCCAGCCGCCCGCGCGTCAAACATGTCAAAACCTTGGGAACTTCGCCAATGAGCCATGAATTCCCCTATCGCGGCCTGAAAGTGCTCGATCTCGGCCAAGGTGTCGCCTCGCCCTATTGCGGCATGTTGCTCGCGCTCTACGGCGCCGATGTGGTCAAAATCGAGCCACCTGCCGGCGACTGGGCGCGCAATCTCGGCGGCAAATACGACAGCGGGCGGCAATCGGCGATGTCGCTCACCTTTAATCGCGGCAAACGCAGCCTGATCCTGGATTTGAAAACCCACGCCGCACGCGCCGTGCTGCGCCGGATGGCGGAACAGGCGGATGTGCTGATCGAAGGCTTCCGCCCCGGCGTCGCGGCCCGGCTCGGGGTCGGTTATGAAAGTTTGAAGACAGTGAACCCCAAGCTGATCATGGTCAGCATCAGCGGCTTCGGTCAGGCTGGCCCTTATGCGCAACGCCCGGTCACCGATACCGCGGCGCAGGCCTTTGCCGGCTTTGTCGATGCCAATCGCGGGCCGGATAATGTGCCGCATCGGGCGCCGATTCTGATTTGCGATGTCGCCACCGGCATGTACGCCTATCAGTCCGTCGCAACCGCGTTATACGCCCGCCGCGATGTCGGGGTTGGGCGCTGGATCGATG
>JACMOQ010000362.1 GCA_014377905.1 Acetobacteraceae bacterium
AAGTCGCGGTGGGGCGGATATGAAACGCTATCGGGTTGCCATCATCGGGGCCGGCATCGGCACGCAGCATGTAATCGGGTTCAACGCCAATCCCGATCTGTTCGATGTCGCAGTGATTTGCGACCGCGATCTGGCGCGCGCGGAAGGGCTTGCCAAACAGGTCGCCGGCGGCGCGGAAATTCATGGCGACTACGACGCGGCGCTATTGGCACGCACCGACATCGACATCATCGATATCTGTCTGCCGCCATTCCTGCATTTTGACGCTGTACGAAAAGCTCTGCAAGCCGGCAAACACGTGATCTGCGAAAAGCCACTGTGCGGATCAGTGGCCGAAGCTGACGAACTGGCCGCGATCGCGGCGCGCTCCGGGCGTGTGCTGATGCCGATCTTTCAAGTCCGATTTGGCAACGGCATGGCGAAGGCGCAGCATCTGCTGGTAACCGGCGCGCTTGGCCGCGTCTTTCTGGCAACCGTCGAAACCCATTGGTCGCGCGGCGCCGATTATTACGCGATCAAATGGCGCGGCACCCGTGCCTACGAACTCGGCGGCGCATTCCTCGGCCACGCCATCCACGCCCACGACATGCTGACCACCCTGCTCGGCCCGATCAAATCGGTCTGCGGCGCCACCGCCACCCGGGTCAACCCGATCGAAACCGAAGATTGCGGCGGCGCATTGCTTGAAATGCACAGCGGCGCCATCGCCTGCCTGTCGGTCACGTTGGGATCTGCTAACGAATTCACCCGCACCCGCATCATGTCCGAAAACGTCACCATCGAAAGCGGCGGCCCGGTCTATATGTCGTCGAAGGAACCATGGATTTTCCTGCCGCGCGCGCCCAAGGACCAGGCTTGGCTTGATGACGCGCTCGCCGGCGCGCCGTCCGGCAAGGAAGGGTTCACCGCCCAACTGGCACTGCTGCATCACGCGCTCGAAACCGGTGGCGCACCCCCGGTAACGGTGGCCGACGCGCGGCAATCGCTGGAACTGGTCACCGCCATTTACCATTCCGCCCGCACCGGCACCCGGGTTGATCTGCCGATGAGCGAAACCCACCCAGCCTATCACGGCTGGAATTGAAACAAGGAGAATTCCGATGAAGAAATTGCTGCGGCGTGCAGTTCTGGCCGGCATGGCGGCGTTCATGCCCGCCTTGGCCCAGGCCGCCACCGATCTGCGCATCATGTGGTACTCAGATGGCAACGAAGGCGATGTCATGCGCGAACTGCTGGACCGCTTCGAGAAGGCCAATCCAGACATCAAGGTGATCCTCGATCGCGTGCCCTACAAAACCATCACCGAGAATTTGCCAGCTCTGGTCAGCAGCGGACAGGCGCCCGACATGGCGCGGGTGACCGATCTCGGCGGACAATCGAGCTACTACCTCGACATCACACCGCACCTGAAGGACGCCGCCTATTGGGAGGCCAATTTCAAATCAACCTTGCCCTGGACGCGGCCGGAAGGCACGAAATCCGGTGTATTCGGCATGATGACGCAGTTGACGGTAACTATGCCGATCGTCAACGAAACGCTGTTCCAGCAAGCCGGCATTGCCTTGCCGGGCATCAACGCAACCTGGGAT
>JACMOQ010000040.1 GCA_014377905.1 Acetobacteraceae bacterium
CGCATGATCGATTTAGCGCACACACTTTTGCCCGAGCCAGACTCGCCGACGATGCCAAGGGTTTCGCCCGCGCGCAGATCGAAGCTCACCCCGTCCACCGCACGGACCGGGCCTGCATCGGTGAGGAACCAGGTGCGCAGGTCGCGCACCTGAAGCAGAATGTCAGCGGGTGCGGGCATGTGGGTCGAGCCAGTCGCGGATGCCGTCACCGACAAAGTTAAACCCCATCACCACTGTCAGAATCGCAATGCCGGGGAAGGTCGCCACCCACCATTGCTGCACCAGTTCGCGGCCTTCGGCCACCATCGCGCCCCATTCGGCGGTTGGTGGCACCACCCCAAGACCGAGAAACGACAGCCCGGCAAAGACCAGAATGGCATGGCCGAGATCGAGGGTGACCAGCACGATCAGCGGGCCGACGGCGTTGGGGATGATCTGCCGACCAAGAATATGCATCGGCCCGAACCCGACCGATTGGGCGGCCTCGACATATTCGAGGGAGCGTTGGGTGATCACCAGACTGCGGGCGAGGCGGGCGAATTTCGGCCACCAAACCACCAGCATGGCGATCACGGTGTTGACCGTGCCGATCCCCAAGGCCGCCGCAATCGCCATCGCCAGCACGATCGGCGGAAAGCAGAACACCAGATCGGTCACCCGCATCAGCGCTTCCTCGGCCCAGCCGCGCGCGTAGGCAGCAACCGCGCCGAGCAGCGTGCCGAACAGCCCGCCGACCAGCACCACCACCAAGCCGACCGCCAGCGAAATCCGGGCGCCATAGATGATGCGGGTGAAGACATCGCGCCCGAGCGCATCGGTGCCAAGCCAGTGCAGCGCTGATGGTGGCTTCAACCGGTTCACCACATTGACCAGATAGGGATCGTGCGGGGTGACCAGCGGCGCAAATATCGCGGCCAGCACCCAGACAATCACGATCACCGCGCCGGCCGCAGCAAGCCCGTAGCGCCGCACCCAGCGCCGGGTTGGCGATGCCATGCGGGGCATAACAAGTGCGGGCGCCAGGCTCATTTCTTGACCACCCGTGGGTCGAGCATGGCGTAGGACATATCGACCAGGAAATTAACCAGCACGAAGACTGCGGCGACGATGGTGGTGATCGCCATGATGGCGGGGAAATCGACCGACACGGCGCTGCGAAATGTGTAGCGCCCCAGGCCGGGCCAGGAAAACACGGTTTCGGTCATCACCGCCCCGGTCAGCAGATTGGCATAAGCAAGGCCGCCCAAGGTCACCACCGGCAGCATCGCATTGGGCAGCGCGTGGCCAGTGATCACCACCCGCGCAAGCAAGCCCTTGGCGCGCGCCACCCGGACATAATCCTGGCTCAGCGCTTCGAGCATGGCGGCCCGGGTGGTGCGGGTGATCAGCCCAATGGTAGCACTTGCCAGCACAATGCTCGGCAGCACCAGATGGGCGGCGGCATCGCGGAAGGTTTCCCAATCGCCCAGAATGATCGTGTCGATCAGCAGCAGCCCGGTAATCCGGTCCGGTGCGAAAGCAATCGGGTCAAGCCGACCGGTCCCCGGTGCCCAGCCGAGATAGCCGTAGAAAATCGCCAGCATGATGAAGGCGAGCCAGAATGTCGGCGCCGACACCCCGATCAGGGCGACCGCCCGCGCGAGATGGTCCACCCAGCTGTCGCGCCGGACCGCCGCGATAATGCCAAGCGGCAGGCCGATCAGCAGCGACAGCAGAAAGGCGATGGTCGCAAGTTCGATCGTTGCCGGCGCATAGTCGATGATATCGGCCATCACCGCCCGGCGCGACGAAATCGAGCGGCCGAAATCGCCATGCGCCAGCCGTTGCAGGAAGCGCCAGTATTGCTCCCATAGCGGCTTGTCGAGCCCGTAAAGCGCGCGAAAGGCGTTCACCGCCGCAGGGTCGGACGCCTGTTCGTCGCCCAATGCCGCCAATGCCGGATCGCCGGGGATGGTGTTGGCGATCAGAAACACCACCAAGGTCGCCAGCAGCACAAGCACGATGGAGGTTGCCAGCCGGGAGAAAACGTAGCGGATCATCCCGCGGCTGCGATGGTCACGGGCGCGCCTTTTCGAGTTCGACCTGATAGCCAGACGCGGTCAGCGGGAAGGTCTTGGCGGTATCGCGCACCACGGTCTGATAGATCGGCTGGAACAGGACGATCAGGTGCGAAACCTCAATCATCCGGCGCTGATATTCGACCCACATGGCTTCCTGCTTGGCGAGATCCTGCTCGAGTGTTGCATCCTTCACCAGCTTGACGATGTCAGCCGGCGGCGTCCAACGCAGCCGCGCGGCCACACGTTCAGTGGTCGCGGTCGCCCACGAGAATTGCCGCACCCCGGCCGGGTTCCAGAAGGTCAGCACGGCAGTGGATTTGGCGGTGGTGTACTGGGTGCGCAAATTCACCTGATCCATCGGGTTCAGCTTCATGCGAATGCCGACGCGGGCGAGATCGGATTGCAGCTTTTGCGCCAGCACCGCATAGGACAGCCCGCTGACTGCGGCGTTCCCATAGCTCACGTCGAACTCGAACCCATCCGGAAAGCCGGCCTTTTGCAGCAGCATGCGGGCGCGGTCGAGATTTTGCTGTGGCCCGATATCGCGGGTGGTTTTCTCGGTCGAGCCGAGCAGCCCGATCGGGAGGAAATGGGCGCAGCGTGTGGCGACGCCGCCAAGCAGATTGTCGCGGATGCCATTGTAATCAATTGCCGCCGCGATTGCCTGCCGGGCTTCCTGCACCGCCAGCGCCTTGTTGAGCTCAGCCGAGGTGGTGAGCGCGAGGTAGACGAAATCAAGGCTCGCCAACCCTTCGACGCGGAGACCGGCCTGGCCCTTGAGGGTCTGGATTTGCTCCGGGATCAGGTTGAAGGCGGCATCGATGTCGCCGCGTTGGACGGCGAGCAATTGGGCCGCGCTTTCGCTCATGTGGCGGATCAGGATGCGTTCGAAGCCGGGCATGCCGCCGTAATAATGCGGGTTTCGAACCAGTTGGATTTGTTGATTGCGCTGCCAGCCGGTCAACCGATAGGCACCGGCGCCGGCGGAGTTGTCGTTCAGCCACGCGGTCGCCTTGTCGGTGGTGTTGGCGTCAACCGCCGACGTGCCGCCCTGGGCTTCGACGACTTTGCGTTCCAGAATGCCGTTGGTGGTGGACGCCAGCGCCCCCAGCACCGGCTCGCCGGGTTCGATCAGGAAGATGTCAACCGTGCGGGGATCGACGACGGCGACGCTTGCGATGTTGGAGTTATAGAGCGCGGGCTGATCCTTGAGGTGCTTGACCCGATCGAGCGTCCATTTCACATCATCGGCGGTCACCAGATTGCCGCTGGCGAACTTGGCCTCGCGCAATTTTATCCGCAGCGCCTTTCCATCGGCGGTGCGCGACCACGATTCCGCCAGCGCCGGAATGGGATCGTAGTAGTTGCCGACCGCGAAGCTCACCAACGAAGCATAGGCGGCATTTAAGGTCATCGGCGGGGTGTACTGCGCCATCCGGGCGGGATCGAGGCTGATTGTGTCACTGATATCGATGCCGAGCACCAAGGTGTTTCGGCGCGCCTGGGCATGCACGCGGTCTGGTAAACCTGCGGCCAACGCGGCGCCGCCGGCGCCAAGGAGAAGGGCAAGTTCCCGGCGGCTGATCCATCCGTTCGACATATTTTCTCTCCCGCGAGTGGGCTTTAACTGGCCCGTTACGGCGAGCCTGACACAGCCCGTGGGTCAGGAGAAGCCCTGTTTTGCGCGCGACCAGGGGGAATTTCTGCCTATTACAATGAATGGGTTCGGCGGCCCATTGTATTATTGAAAAAAATAGCATCGAATGCTGCAAAGAATTAGCCAAGCGATGGAAAAACAGCCGATGAATAGCGCGCGGCATGGCGGGATTGATTGCGACGTGCATCCCGCGCTGCCCGGCATGGCGGCGCTGCTACCGTATCTCGATCCTTATTGGCAGGAACAGGTTACGGTGCGCGGCATTGACGGGCTCGATCTGTCAAGTTTCCCGATCCAGATGGACGCGCATGGCCGGGCGGATTGGCGGGAGGCGGGGCACAAGCCAGGCAGTTCGCTTGAATTGCTGCGGCGCGACGCGCTTGACGGGTTCGGCTCGCAATTGGCGATCTGCAATCCGCTTTATGGCGTGCTGGCTATTTATAACGAGCATTTTGCCGCCGCCGTGGCGCGGGCGATGAATGACTGGATCACCGCCGAATGGCTCGACCGCGAACCACGGCTGCGCGCGTCGATTACGGTTGCCGCCCAGAACGCTGACTATGCGGTTGATGAAATCGAACGCCGGGCTGGTGACCAGCGTTTCGTGCAGGTGTTGCTGTTGTCGCAAGACGATGTCCCGCTTGGCAACCGACGCTACTGGCCGATTTATGCGGCGGCCGCCCGACACGGCCTGACCATTGGCGCCCATGCCGGCAGCACCTATCGCCACGCCATTACCTCGAATGGCTGGCCGTCCTACTATCTGGAAGACTACGCCGCCCACGCCCAGGGCTTCCAGTCCAACCTGCTGAGCCTGGTGC
>JACMOQ010000363.1 GCA_014377905.1 Acetobacteraceae bacterium
CAAGCAGCTCGATTGGGACATCAACTTCATGACCGCGATCAGCCCGATGGCGTTGATCGGTCTGGCGAAGTAGCGCTGGCCTAGCGGCGGCGTTTCTTGCGGGGCGCCGGGGTGCTGCCGGGCAAAGTGACGCCGATCGTCATGCGCACCGTCCGGGACACCGGCTTGCCTGCGGCGTCGGTGTAGACCGGATAATGCACAGGAACACCGCAAGGCAACGCAAATGCAGTAAATAGGTTTGGATTGGGGCCTGAAATCACCTTGCAATTGGTGACAAGCCCGTCAGTTCCGACAACGAAACTGATCACACTTAAGCCTGGCTCAGGTCGTGCAGTCATTTCAAAATATTTCTGGTCGCCAGAATTCTCCGGAATCGTCCAGCGCACCTGGTTTGCGTAGCTACCCGGGATGCCGCGGCCCTTCTCATCTCGGGCGGGCAGAAATTGTGCCCTTTTCGTGACCAATGCGCAGGTCGACATGTCAAGCTCCTGTGACCCAGAACTAACTATGATGCTGCAATCAGTCACGCGACCCTCAGGATTGACATCAAGTCGAAATCTCACAACGCCTTGCACTTCATCTCGAAGTGCCTGCAGCGGATAATCCGCTGTTGAGACCCAATTCCTTGGATCGCTTGACGGCGTCGCGGATTGCCAACCCGGCGGCGGAGGCGGCGGCGGGACTCCAACTGGCCCGGAAATGTACGGCGGCTTGGGCGGCGGCGGAGTTGTTGCGATCTGCGCTTCGACAGAGGTCGCCATCACCCCCAGCAATGCGGCCGCGCCGACGATAGATTTACCCGCTTGTCCAAAATGCATCGAATTTGAACTCCCCCCTGAATTGCCATTAGTGGTTCTAACGACTGCGTCGCAGACAGCAACCGCTTGCCCCTTCCCCCAGCCAATCCTAATGCCTCGGCCATGTCCGACGCCGTATCCCCCCTCGCCCGCCCGTTCCCCGCGATGCCGCCGATTGCCGGGGTGACGCTGCGCGTAGCGCGTGCCGGGTACAAGGACTGGGGCCGCTGCGACCTGACTTACGCCGAACTGGCCGAGGGCACTGCAGTCGCCGGGGTATTCACCCGCAACGTCTGCTGCTCAAGCGAGGTCGAAATTGGCCGGGCCAACATTGCGCAAGGCCAGGCCCGCGCGCTGGTGGTCAACGCCGGCAATTCAAACGCCTTCACCGGCTATCGCGGGCGCGAGGCGGTGGAAGGGATCATGGCGCAAGTCGCCGCGCACTTGGGCTGCCCGCCCGAACAGGTGTTCGTCTCCTCGACCGGGGTGATCGGCGTGCCTCTGCCGCTGGGCAAAGCGCAAACCGGGCTGCGCGCCGTGTTCGAAGCCGCGCCGTGCGGCTGGAACGACGCCGCCAACACCATCGGCACCACTGATACTTTTGCCAAGGGTGCCACAGCCACAGCGCTGGTCGGCGGCAAGACCGTCACCCTCGCCGCCATCATCAAAGGCAGCGGCATGATCGCGCCCGATATGGCGACGATGCTGGGCTACATCTTTACCGATTGCGCCGTGGCCCCCGCCTTCTTGCAACAGCTACTCAGTGCAGCCAACCAGCAGACCTTCAGCTGCATCACCGTCGATAGCGACACCTCCGCCAGGGACACCGTGCTGGCGTTTGCCACCGGCAAGGCAGGCAATGCGCCGCTGACCGGCTTCGACAGCCCCGGCGCCGATGCCTTCGCCGCGGCATTGCACGATGTCTGCCTGCAGCTCGCGCAATTGGTGGTGCGCGACGGCGAAGGAGCGCAGAAGTTCATTGCGGTAAGCGTGAGCGGTGCGGTGAGCGACGACAGTGCTCGGCGGGTCGGCCTTGCGGTGGCCAACTCGCCGTTGGTCAAGACCGCCATCGCCGGAGAGGACGCCAATTGGGGCCGCGTGGTCATGGCGGTGGGCAAAGCCGGTGAGCCAGCTCACCGCGACAAACTTTCGATCGGGTTTGGCGGCGTGTGGGCCGCGCGGGAGGGACAGCCGCTCGCGGATTACGATGAAACCCCGGTCACCGCGCATCTCAAAGGCGAGGAGGTTTCGCACGAAATCGAACTTGGCCTGGGCGAAGGCCGGGCCACTGTGTGGACCTGCGACCTC
>JACMOQ010000041.1 GCA_014377905.1 Acetobacteraceae bacterium
CATATTCACCTGCGCGCACGCCGACGACCGAGAAGCCCTTGATCAGCGGGATGTTGGTTGAAATATCGGCGATGCGCCCACCGGCGAACCCCACCACCAGCAACTTGCCGCCGAACGCGACGCAGCGGGTGCTTTCATCGAACACGTCGCCGCCAACCGGATCGTAAACCAGATCGCACAGCGCGCCGCCGGTGATCTCAGCCACTTGCTCGCGGAATTTGCCTTGAGCCAGCAACACTGCATCGGGCGCACAAGCCGCTTCGAGTGCGGCCAGCTTATCCGCCGATCCGCTGGCCGCGATGACCCGCGCGCCCAAAGCTCTGGCGAGATCACAAGCCGCGAGGCCAACCCCGCCGCTCGCGCCGTGGACCAGCACCCATTGGCCTGGTTTGAGGCCGCCCAGTTCGACCAGCGCGGTGTAGGCTGTGCTGTAAGCTGCGCCAAACGCGGCAGCCTGCTGCATGGTCAGCCCCGCCGGAACCTTGCGCACTGCTGATGCAGCAACCGCAACTTGCTCGGCGAAGCACCCGGTCTGGCGGCCGCCATAGACGCGGTCGCCGGGGTTGAGGTCGCTGTCTACGGGGGCTTCGATCACCTCGCCGGCAAATTCCAGCCCGATTACGAAAGGCAGTGGCGGTTTGAGCTGATAGAGGCCCTTGGTCATCAGCAGATCGGGGAAATTGAGCGACACCGCGCGGACGGCGATCAAAGCCTCGCCGGGCGCACGGATCGGGGCATCGACTTCGCTCAGCTCCACCCCGGATAGGTCGGGGGACAGCGTGTTGACGACAAGCGCCTTCATTCAGAACCCATTCCGAATGCCCGTTCGTGTCGAGCGACGGCGGGGTGAGGGTTTCAGAACGAGTCCTTTGCCGCCCTGAGCGCCGCAAATGTCGCCACCGCATCGCCGCCGCCCCAGCGTGCGGCCAGTGCTGGGTCATCGGCGCGCAGGAACGGGTTGGTGGCAAGTTCGCGACTAAGCAGCGTTGGCACCGTCGGCTTGCCCTCGGCGCGGAGCTTGGCGATCTGCGCGGCGTATTCCTGTAGCTCGGCATTGTCGGGATCGGCGTGCAGCGCAAACCGGGCGTTCGACGCGGTGTATTCGTGCGCGCAGTAGAGCAGTGTGCCGGGCGGCAGCGCCTTGATCCGGTTCAGGCTGGCCCAGAACTGCCCGGGCTGCCCCTCAAACATCCGCCCGCAGCCCAGCGCGAAAACTGCGTCGCCGACGAAGGCAAGCTCGGCCTCGAGCAAGTGGTAAGCGATGTGGCCGTTAGTGTGGCCCGACACGTCGATCACTTGCGCGGTGAAATCGCCCAGCATGACGGTATCGCCTGCCACCACCACCCGGTCGGGCGCAATGCCGAGCTTCTCGACTTCGGCCGGGCCGGTGATCGTGCAGCCGGTCGCGGCCTTGATCGCCGCGTTGCCGCCGGCGTGATCAGGGTGCCAATGGGTGTTCCAGATCTGGGTGATCTGCCAACCCTTGGCCTTGGCCTCACGCAAATAGGCGTCTGCATCGGGGGTGTCGATGCAGGTCGTCTCCAGGCTTTCTGGATCGTGAGCCAGGAAGCCGTAGTTGTCGGACAGACAGGCGAATTGGTGGATTTCGAGCATGGCGCTGACCATGCCACAGCAATCCCCCGGTAGGAAAGCAAAAGCCCGCCCGGCTTGCCCCTGCATAGAGACAAATCGCCGGACGGGCTTTGCTAACTCGTCATCCCGGACTTGATCCGGGATC
>JACMOQ010000364.1 GCA_014377905.1 Acetobacteraceae bacterium
ATACCGCCGGGTTAGTTGAACAATGAGTCAATATCGTCCTGCGCCAGGTCGGCGCCGCTGCCACCGACCGGCATGATCCCCGGTGCTGGCGCCGACTGCGCAATCTTGGCACCCGACGCGATGCCGGCCAGCATGTCATCGACCTGCTGCAAATGGGCAATCGCACGGCGGATGCGCTGGCTGGTCAGGTCCTGAAAACTGCACGCCTCGAAGATGGAATTGATACGTTCAGACACCGCCTGCAACCCGTCCACATCGCGTGAGCCGCTGCGCAACCAGCCATCGATTGCCTCGGCAGCTTCCATGATCTGGTTGGCGGCGGTTTCGGTAACCTGCACCACCGCTTCCAGTTCCAGTCCACTATTGCGCGCCTGAAGGTTGGGCACCGCCAGCACGCTGGCCATTTGCTCCTGAATGCGGGCCAACTGGCCGGACAGATTGGTTTCGCTGAAATCGACCAACTGCACCGTGGCGCTGATTTCCATGCTCAGCTCGGCGATCCGCCGATCGACGAAGCGGCGCAGTTCATCGACCATCCCCCCGACATCGTCGCGGATGTGGGAGCGCAGGCGGTCAGTGTCGGGCATCAGGTCCATAGCGCGTCCTTGCGTCTTCACGACACTTTAGCGCGCGAACGGCTAAGGCCAGGTTAACCGGCCTTGAACGCCAGCGCATGGTCCGGCTGCCAGGCGATCGCGGCGCGGCACCCCGGCACCAACCCGCCCATCGGTGCACCGGCCGGGCGTTTGACGGTGATCTCAGCCCGCGCCGCCGGACCCACGCCCACCAGCAAGCGCAGATGCCGCATATCGCCCTTGAACAGGACCTCGGCCAACACGCCATCGACGGCGCCCGTGCCGAGATCAGCCGCGGTTCCACGTGCTACCGCGATGCGCTCTGGCCTGATTGCCACACTGCACGGCGCGCCGACTATGGCATCGACGACCCGCGCCTCCACCCGCGCGCCGCAGTCGAGATCAATCAGCGCGATCCCGTCATCGATTTCCTGAACCCAACCTGCCAGCAGGTTGTTGTCGCCGAGAAAGCCCGCCACGAAGATGTTATCGGGCGCGTCGTACAAAGCCTGCGGGCTGCCTAGCTGCTGCAAGCGTCCACCGGCGAAAATCGCAATCCGGTCGGCCAGCGCCATCGCCTCGGTCTGGTCATGGGTCACGTAAAGCATCGTCACCCCCAACTGCCGGTGCAAATGCCGCAACTCGGCCTGCAATTCCTCCCGCAGCGCCCGGTCCAGCGCGCCCAGCGGTTCATCGAGCAACACCAGGCGCGGGTTGAACACCAGCGCGCGGGCGAGCGCGACCCTTTGCTGTTGCCCGCCGGATAATTGCGATGGCAGCCGATCAGCCAGGCCGGGCAGGCGGACCATGGCAAGCGCGTCGCCAACGCGGCGTTCCTGCTCTGCGCGGGAAACATGGCGGACCCGCAACGGGAAGGCGATGTTCTCGGCGACGCTCATATGCGGAAACAGCGCAAAATTCTGGAACACCACGCCAATGCCGCGGTGATGCGGCGCCAAATGCCGCACCGACTTGCCGGCGAGCAGAATGTCACCGCGATCCGGCCGCTCAAACCCCGCCAGCATCATCAACGTCGTGGTTTTGCCTGATCCGGACGGGCCGAGCAGGGTCAGCAATTCACCTTCCGCAATGTCGAGCGACAAATCGCGCACCACGTCGGTCTTGCCATCGAAGCTTTTTCGTACCGCGCGGAAGCTGACCAAAGGAGGGTTTTCGGACATCATGCTTTCTCAATCGGGCGGCTTCGCGCCGCCGCGCGGGATCGCTATACCGCACGAACCTGATTTTGAGGAAACCACGCTCATGACCGACGAGCCCACCGTTCTCGCCAGCATCGATGGCCGCATTGGCCGGATTACGCTGAACCGCCCGAAAGCGCTCAACGCGCTCGATCTCGACATGATCCGCGGCATGCAACGCGCGCTCGACGCCTGGCGCGATGTCCCGGACGTTCATGCCGTGGTGATTGACGGCGCTGGCGGGCGGGCGTTCTGCGCCGGCGGCGATATCCGCGCCATTCGCGCCCAGGCGGTGGCGGGGGAAACCGCGCTGGTCGAGGCCTTCTTCGCCGAGGAATACACCCTCAACGCCTGCATCGCGACGTACCCCAAACCCTATGTTGCGCTGATCGATGGCGTTTGCATGGGTGGCGGCATCGGGGTGTCGGTCTATGGCCAGATGCGGATCACCACGCCCGACAGCCTGTTCGCCATGCCGGAAACCGCGATCGCGCTGTTCCCCGATGTTGGCGCGACCTACATGCTGCCGCGCCTGCCGGGTGCGCTCGGCATGTATCTGGCACTGACCGGCGCACGGCTGAAAGGGGCGGACGCGGTTCATGCGGGAATCGCCACCCATCTGGTCGCCAAATCCGACATGCCGGCGTTGAGTGCGGCGATTGCGCGCGATGGTGTTGCAGCTGTCGCCGGCTTTGCCCAGGCGCTGCCACCGTTCAGCCTCGCGGCCCAGCGCGCCGCGATCGATCATTGCTTCGGCGCCGATAGCGTGGCCGACATCATCGCGCGCTTGCAGGCCGACCCGAGCGACTGGGCGAAGGAGAGTTTGGGTGCGATGCGCGGGGTTTCGCCGTCATCGGTGGTGTGGTCGTTCGCTGCCGTCAAGCGCGGCGCCGCGCTCAATCTCGATGCCGCCTTGGCCGCCGAATTGAAGCTCACCCGGACCACCACCCAGCACCCGGATTTCGCCGAGGGGGTGCGCGCGGTGCTGGTCGACAAAGACCGCAACCCGAAATGGTCACCGGCGCGGATTGAAGACGTGGACCCGGCGGTGATCGCGGCCATCCTCGCCTGATGTTGCGCGAGATTGCGCCGTCAACCATCGCGGCGGGGTTGCTGACCACATTTGTTGGTTTCGCCAGCACCTTCGCGGTGGTGATCAACGGGCTGCTTGCGGTCGGCGCCACCCCGGCACAAGCGGCATCGGGGCTGATGGCGGTGACCATGATGGCGGGCGCCGGATCGGTCTGGCTCAGTCTGCGGATGCGGATGCCGACCGCGATTGCCTGGTCAACGCCAGGGGCCGCGCTCCTTGCAGCATCCGGCGCCGTCGAAGGCGGGTTCCCGGCGGCCGTCGGCGCGTTCCTGGTTTGTGGCGTGTTGCTGACGCTTGCCGGTGTGTGGCGGCCGTTGGGGCGTTGGGTCGAACAAATTCCCCCCGCTTTGGCCAATGCGATGCTGGCTGGCGTGCTGTTAAATTTGTGTCTGGCGCCGGCAAAGGCCGTGGCGCAGGCACCATTGGCTGGATTGTTGATTGTCGGCGCCTGGGTTGTCGTCGGGCGGGTCAACCGGCTGCTCGCGGTGCCGGCCGCTGTGGTGGTCGCCGCCATCGTGATCGTGGCGGCCGTGCCATTACCACCAGCCGCGACCCCCGGCCTGTGGCCCGATCCAATTCTGGTGCGGCCGGTATTTTCCCTCGCCGCCATGATCAGCATCGCCATTCCGTTGTTCATCGTGACCATGGCGTCGCAAAACATTCCCGGCATGGCGGTGCTCGCCATTAACGGCTTTCGCCCGCCCGCGAGCCGGATGTTCCGCGCCACCGGCATCATGAGCATCCTGTCCGCCCCGTTTGGCGGCCACGCGGTCAATCTCGCCGCGATCACGGCCGCAATCTGCGCCGGTCCTGACAGCCACCCGGACCCGAAGCGACGTTATTGGGCGGCGGCGGTGGCCGGCATTGGCTATCTGCTGATCGGCCTGCTGGCCGGGGCTGCCACCGTTTTCATCGGCGCCGCCCCGCCGATCCTGATTGAAGCTGTCGCCGGGCTTGCCTTGCTCGGCGCGTTCGGCAGTGCGCTTGCCGGCGCCACCGCTGACCCTGGCGAACGCGAACCCGCAATGATCGCCTTCGTTGTCGCGGCGTCGGGGCTGAGCTTCCTCGGCATTGGCAGCGCCTTCTGGGGCCTGATTGCCGGCTACGCCTTGCGGCTCATCAGCCGCGCCGGCAAACTCAGCCGATGACCGAACCTGCCATTCCCCGCCCCGCCGCCAGCCTGCTGATCCTGCGGCCCGCGCCCGATACACAGGTGTTGATGGGCATGCGCGGCGCCGGCCATAAATTCATGCCCAACCGACTGGTGTTCCCCGGCGGCGCGGTTGATGACGAAGACCACCACGCCCCGGTTGCCACCCCGTTGCACGACCGGGTGCTGTCTCGCCTCGCCCGTGGCGCCGAGGGCAGCCTGGCACGCGCCCTGGGGACTGCGGCGGCGCGCGAATTGTGGGAAGAAACCGGCCTCACCCTCGGGGAACCGCCAGCTTTGCACGGGTTGGATTATCTGTGCCGCGCGATCACCCCGCCCAATTCGCCGATCCGCTTCGATGCGCGCTTTCTGATTGTGGACGAAGCCCATATCGGCGGCACCTTGGAAGGCTCCGGCGAACTCGAAAACCTGCGCTGGATCGGCGTCGAGGACGTGCTGGCGACCGACATTCCCTACCCGACGCGCGGCGTGCTGATCCTGCTGCGGAAATGGCTGGCGAAATCGGTTGAGGAGCGGGCGGCGGATATTTTGGTGCCGACTTACCGGATCAAGGGGTGGGACCCGGAGTAGCGAGCTACCCCAAACTCTCCCCATGCAGAACTTCATTAAAGCCACCGCGCTCGTCTTCACCGTTCACCCGCAGGCGGATTATTGCGTCCACCAATTAATCGCGAAAACTCGGGTCGATTTTGTCCAACCGCTTCAGCAACGCCGGCCATTCGAGCAGCCCGCGCCGGCGTTCACCCGTTGGCATGAACAGCCGGTTGGTTTCGGCAACCGCCTCGGCCGACGGCATCACCAGCTTGGTGTTGCACGACAGCGCCATCACTTGCAGTTGGCAGGCGCGTTCCAGGCGGAACAGATTGTTGAACGCCTCGGCAATGCTGGTGCCGGTGACCAGCAGGCCATGATTGCGCAGGATCATCACCTCGCGCATCCCAAGATCGGCCACCAGCCGCGCCCGTTCGTCTAAATTAAGCGCCGGGCCTTCGAATTCATGCACCCCGATATCGACAAAGCGCATCGATGATTGCGCAATCGGCAACACCCCGCACGCCATCGCCGATACTGCCATGCCGGCCAGCGAATGGGTGTGGATCACGCAATCCACGTCCGGGCGCGCCATATGGACGGCGCTATGGATCACAAACCCGGCTTTGTTGGCGCCCAAGCCAGTCGGGTCAAACAAAATCGCGCCGCTTTCATCGACCTTGACGAAGCAGGACGCTGTCATCTGGTCATACAAATACCCATACGGGTTGAGCAGAAACGTTCCATGTTCCCCCGGCACCCCGCAGGAAATATGGTTGGCCACCATTTCATCCATTCCGTAATGATTGACCAGCCGGTAGCACGCCGCCAGATCGGTGCGCGCCTGCCATTCCGCCGCCGAAACCTGGTTGCGCACATTGCTGAGTGCTATCGCGACACTGCCGTCCATGATGGGTTCCTCCGATTGGGCTTACGGGCAGTTTGCCGCGCTCAGAGGTGGCGTGCAACGGCCAGGGCTTTCTTTTCGCCTGGGCCGAGGCGATGCTGACCCCATGGAGTCCACCGCACCACAACCGAGCGACGATGCCACCCGCCGCCGCAGCCGGGTCACCGCCCTGATCGTTGCCTGCGCGCTCTTTATGCAGAATCTCGACAGCACCGTGATTTCGACCGCGCTGCCCACAATGGCACGCGCCTTCGGCGCCGATCCGGTGCATATGAACGTGGCACTCACCAGCTACCTGCTAAGCCTTGCCGTGTTCATCCCGGCCAGCGGCTGGATCGCGGATCGGTTTGGCGCCAAGCAGGTGTTCCGCATGGCGATCGTTGTCTTCACCATCGGATCGGTGCTGTCGGGCCAGGCGGACAGCCTGGGGTATCTGGTGTGCACCCGTATCTTCCAGGGCCTGGGTGGCGCGATGATGGTGCCGGTCGGGCGGCTGCTGTTGCTGCGCACGGTGCCGAAATCGGAAATGGTGGCGGCAATGGCCTGGCTGTCAACGCCGGCCTTGCTCGGGCCGGTGCTGGGGCCGCCGATCGGCGGCTTTATCGTCACCTATTTTTCGTGGCGGGTGATTTTCGACATCAACATCCCAATCGGCATCCTGGGCGTAATCCTGGTGACTTTGTTTGTCGACGATGTGCGGGAACCATCCGACAAGCGCTTCGATCTGCGCGGCCTGCTGGTGTTCGGCGTCGCAATGGCAAGCCTGATGTTTGCCATGGAAACCCTCGGCCGCGGCATTGTGCCACCCTGGGTAACCCACACCGCCCTCGGCGTCGGCGGTGTGTCGGTGCTGCTCTACATCTGGCACGCCCGCAATCATCCGGCGCCGCTGATCGATTTTACCTTGTTGCGCTACCCCACCTTCCTGGTCGCCGTTGCCGGCGGCACGCTGTTCCGCATCGGCATTGGCGCCATTCCGTTCCTGCTGCCGATGATGCTGCAACTGACCTTTGGCAAATCGGCGGCCGAAAGCGGGCTGATCACCTTCGCAAGCCCACTCGGCGCGCTGTTGATGAAGCCGGCATCGACCCGGGCACTGCGCATGCTCGGCTTCCGCGACACGCTGCTGGCCAATGGCGTGCTCAGCGCCGTGCTGCTGGCGCTGGTCGGGCTGTTCCGGCCGGGCTGGTCCGAATTCTTGATCTACGGCATCCTGATCTGCGGCGGCTTCTTCCGGTCGTTGCAGTTCACCGCCTATAACGCGCTGGCGTACTCCGACATTCCCCGCCCGCAGATGAGTGCTGCCACCAGCTTTTACGCCACTATCCAACAGGTTTCGATGACCTTGGGCGTGTCGGCGGGTGCGGCGTCCCTGACCGTGAGCATGGCGATGCTCGATCATGCCACGCCGATGCTGCTGGATTTTTCCATCGCGTTCGGGGTGGTGGCGTTTTTCAGCCTGCTGTCCACGCCGGTGTCGTTGCTGATGCCGCGACATGCGGCGATGGAGGTTAGTGGGTACGCTAGGCGGGCTTAAGTAAGGTGTTCTTTTTGTGAACAAAAAGAACCAAAAAAACTTTTTAATACTTGGTTGCCGTGAACATCGGCGCTTGTATCATCGGCTGACAGTTAA
>JACMOQ010000365.1 GCA_014377905.1 Acetobacteraceae bacterium
CCGCCGCCCAATAAGCGTCGCCGAGATGGGCATTAATTGTCGGATCGCCAGCGTCAAGCTCAATCGCGCGTTCGAGCTTGCTGACCGCGCCGGCAACATCACCCTGACGAAAGATAACCCAGCCGAGACTGTCGATGATTGCGCCGTCGGTCGGGCGCTGGCTGGCGGCGCGTTCCAGCATCGCCCGCGCGCGCGGCAGGTTGCGGCCCATTTCGGCCCAGGAATAGGCCAAGTAGTTCATCACAAAGGGCTGGTCGGGCGAAAGGTCGAGCGCGCGGAGGAAGTCCTGCTCGGCGCGCGGCCAATCATGCGCGCGTTCCAGTGCGATGCCGCGTTCGTAGAACAAAGGCCAATTATTGCGGGCCGGCACCGGGATCAAGCCGGCCGCACGGTCATAGGCGGCAACCGCCTCGCCAAAGCGCTTTTTAGTACGCAGCATGGTCCCCAGCCGTATCAGTGGCTCGGGGCGGCTGGTATGCTCGCGGGAAATTTGCTCCATCATCGCCAGCGCGGCATCGGTCTGGCCAGTGCTGTCGAGCAGCAGGGCACGGCGGAAGCGCACCACATCGGCGAGCGGATCATCCGAGCTGACCGGCGCCAGCAATTCCAGGCCACGTTCGGGATGCTTGGTCATCACCGCGATTTCGCTGCCGAGCAAGCGGGCGGCGGTCATGTCGGGGCGGATGTCGAGCGCCAGATGCAGCATGACCTTGGCAAATTCATTGGCGTCCTGCCCGCGCAACGCACCAGCACCAGCGAGATAAACCTCGGCGAGGCCTTCGGTTGCGCGGGTAATCTGGGAACGACCGCCGGGCTTTATGGTTGCCGCCAGCAAGGCTGGCAGCGCCAGGGGCATTTCCTCGTTTCCCTCGGTCATTTGGCGCAGCATAAGTTCGGCATCGCCAGTCCGGCCTTCTTTGGCCATCCAGCTTGCCAACTGGCGCGCCACCTGCAGATTGCTGCCGCCAGGCTCGGTTTGGGTCAGGCGCAGCAACTTGCTGCCATCGACGGGCAGACCGCCGACCTCGGCGATGATTAGGGCATGCAGGGCATAAAGCGGCTTGAACTTGGAATTCTCCACCAGCGGACGCAGAATATCGAGCCCCTCCTGGGGTTTCCCGGCCCCAGTCCGGGTCCAGGCCACCAGCAGCGGGCGCAGAATATCAAACAGTCCCTGGCGCGGCAGAGCGGCAAAGCGGGCCTCGGCCTGAACCCATTCCCCGCGCTTTGCGGCATCATTGGCCTGCACCAGGATCGCCGCCGGATTCTGCGGCAAACGGGTCGCCAGCATGACGGTTTCAGGGGTGTTGGCCAACAGATTGGCAAGGAAGGCCTGCTGGCGCAGCTCGGTATTATCCGGATCGAACGACAGCGCGCGGACATAAGCCGGCGCCGAGACCGTCATATCCTGCTCGGTGGCGGCAAAGCGGGCGATCAGCAACGCGCCGCTGCCATTGACCTCCGCGACGGTGGGCCCGCCCGGGGTAATCTGGGTGGACCCGCCGGCCGCGCAGGCTGACAGCAACGTTAAGACCAGAAGCAAGGCGCGATGAAGCTGCATGTGATGGGCCGTGGGGCTGGAATTGGGGCGGGACGGACGGATGACCCGCATTGGGCAACGTTAACAGCCTCACGCCGGGGGCGCCAGGATCGATCTGAATCATGACCCTCCGGCCATCGCCCGCGTATGCACGTTCATTCAATCTTTACCGGCACGATGCAGGATCATGGTGCGATCCCGGCCCGACAAAAAAGTCGTGGCGTCCGAGGATCGGGAGAACTGGACATGATCACATCGTCGTCGCACCGGCCGTTGTCGTTTGAACTTGCGCCGCCCTTCGCAGCCTCTATCCAATTTCCAGATGTCGATAGTGCGGTGCTCCACGCCGAAGGCGTTTGGGAGCCAACCGCTTCCGCAGCGCGTGCAAGTCTCGAAGCTGCCTGGCCGGATTTCCTCAGCCAATTCTTTGCATCATCCGCCGCGAGCTAACGATCAACCCGCCAATTTCCCCAATAACCGCGCATGGCTGCGCAAGCCCTGCTGGAAGCAACGCACCTCGAATTTCTCGTTCGGGCTGTGCACCTGATCGTCATCCAGCCCGAAGCCCATCAACACAGAATCCATCCCCAACTCGCGGGTAATCGTATCGACCACCGGGATCGACCCGCCACAGCCGATCATCACCGCGGGGCGGCCATATTCGTCGGTCAGCGCCGCTTGAGCTGCCTGCATGAAAGGGCTGTCGGTGTTCATCTCCAGGCCGGGGCTGGTGCCGAAGGTGGTGAATTCAAGCTTGGCATCGGCCGGCACGCGGGCTTTCATGAAGGCGATAAAGCCCTGCTGCACCGCTTCCGGGTCCTGGCCAGGCACCAGCCGGAACGACACTTTGGCTGACGCCTCGGCGGCAATCACCGTCTTGGTGCCTGGGCCGCTATATCCGCCCCAAATGCCGCAGATATCCACGGTCGGGCGTGCCCACAGCCGTTCCAGCGCGCCGCGCCCCGCCTCGCCCACCGGCACCGACAGGCCGATATCGCCGAGAAACTTGCTTTCATCGAAACCCAGGCTCGCCCATTGATTGGCCTTGCCCGCCGAAATATCGGTTATCCCGTCATAAAAGCCCGGCACCTGGATGCGGCCCTGGTCGTCAGTCAACTGGCCGAGCGCGCGGGTCAGCGCGTTGATCGGATTAAGCGCGGAACCGCCATACATGCCGGAATGCAAATCGCGGCTGGCGGCTTTCAAGGTCACTTCCATATAGGTCATGCCGCGCAGGCTGGAGCTGATGGCGGGGGTGTCGATATCCCACATTCCGGTATCCGAAATGATGCAGATATCGGCTTTCAGTTCGTCGCGATTGGCGATGACAAAGGGCTTGAAGTTGACGCTGCCAGTTTCCTCCTCGCCTTCGATCAGCGCGGTAATGCGGCACGGCAGACCGCCGGTGGCGTCAAACCAGGCACGGAACGCGCCGAGCCACATGGCAACCTGGCCTTTGTCATCAACCGCGCCGCGCGCATAAACCCGCGGGCCGTGCGGTCCATCAACGATGGTCGGCTCAAACGGGGGCGAATTCCACAGGCTGAGCGGATCGGCGGGCTGGACGTCATAGTGCCCGTAATAAAGCAGATGCGGCACCTCACCGCCCCCCAACCGGGCAGCGGGCCCCGGATGGTGGGCGACAATCGCCGGATGGCCGCCGGTTTCGCGCAGTTTGGCGTCAAACCCCATGTCTTCAAGCTGCTGGCGGGCGAATTCGGCCGCCGCCCGGCAATCGGCGGCATGTTCGGGGGCCGCCCCGATCGAGGGAATGCGCAACCAGTTAATCCAGCGCTGCTGGGCGGCCGCCATGCCGGCTTCGGCCTGCGCCAGGACTGTGTCAATCTGGGTCATTTCGGGTCCTCTTTACGTTTGGCTACTTGGCCATAAGTCAGATAGCGAGTGCGGGCGGCATCGATTTCGGCATCCGTCAGCAAACGCGGCGTGCCGGCGGCGCGCGCAATAAGGTATTGCTGCGCGAGGGCTTCGAGCCGCAAAGCGGTCAGCAAAGCCGCACGCGGTGTGGCTCCATGGCAGATCATGCCATGATTGGCGAGCAGAGCCGCGGTGCGCCCGGCAATCGCCTCGGCGGCCGCGCTGGCAAGCGCGGGCGTGCCAAAGGTCAGATAGGGCGCGATCCGGACCTCTGCTCCGCCAAATTCGAGCACCGCGTAGTGAAAGGCCGGCAAGGCGAGGCCCAGGCAGGCCAAAGCCGTGGCGTAGGGCGAATGGGTATGCACGACCACCATCGCTTCAGGCGCGGCGCGGTAAATCGCGGCATGCATCTCCCACTCTGACGATGGCCGCAATTTGCTTTTGCTGCGCCCTTCAAAGGTGGTCTGCACCAGCAGCTTTGGCGAGACCGTGTCGCCGGCAATGCCGGACGGGGTGATGATCATGCCGCCCTTGACCCGCGCCGAAACATTGCCTGACGCGCCGACATTCATGCCACGGTGGCCAAGCTCTCTGTAAAGGGCCGCAATGTCGCGTCGCGCAGTGGTCATCTCGGGTTCCTGATCGGTGGCGCATATCACCCCCAAGCCCGCCATCCGGCAAGATGGCTATTCCCGGCTCCCAGCATTTGCGGCGGGCAGTGATTGGTCTAGCCTCCTCCCAACAAAATGCAGGAGGCAATGATGTTGCGGAAAAGCGCTCTACTAAGCAGCATAATATCTGCGTGGATTGCGGTGACACCCGCGCTGGCCGCCGACCTCACGATGGCGGTGCGCACCGAACCCAGCTCGATTGATCCGCATTTCCACGTCTATGTCCCCAACGGGGCAACCGCTAAGCATGTTTTCGACGCGCTTATCCTGGCCGGACCGCGCGGCGAACAAATGCCAGGCCTGGCCGATCGCTGGAAAGTGGTGGCCGACGATGTCTGGGAATTTCATTTGCGCCAGGGCGTGCGCTTTCATGACGGGGTGGCGTTCACCGCCGATGACGTCGCTTTCACCCTGGCGCGGGCGCCTGTGGTGGCGAACTCGCCGTCGTCCTATTCGCAATATACCAAGCAGGTCGCCTCGGTCGAAGTGGTCAACCCGGAAACCATCCGCATCCACACCAAAGGCCCGGCGCCTGGCCTGTTGTGGGATTTGATGCAGATCTCGATCATCGCCCGCCACGCCGCCGAGGGCCGCAGCACCGCCGATTTTAACGCCGGGCGGGCAGCGATTGGCACCGGCCCCTATCGCTTCGTGTCGTGGCAGCCCGGCGACCGGCTGCGGATGACTGCCAGCCCAGAGTATTGGGGCGGGGTTGAACCCTGGGCCAACCTCACCATCCGCCCGATCGCCAATGATGGCGCGCGGGTGGCGGCAATGCTCGCCGGCGATGTCGATATGATCGAGGGCGTGCCGGCATCCGACCGCGCCCGCCTGCTCGCCAATCCCAAGCTCGCGCTGTGGGAAACCGATGCCTTCCGCATCATTTATATCGTGATGGACAGCGCCCGCGATGCCTCGCCGGGGATCGCAGATGCCGCCGGCAAACCGATGGACAGGAACCCACTGCGCGATGCCAAGGTTCGCCGCGCCATAAACCTCGCGATCAACCGGCCGGGCTTGATCGATCGGCTGCTGGGCGGACAAGCCCATGCCGCCGGGCAGTATATACCGTCGGATAATCCCGGCGCGAGCCGCAATATCCAGCCCAGCGCCTATGACCCCGATGGCGCGAAGCGACTGCTGGCCGAAGCCGGCTGGGCCGACGGTTTCAGCGTCACCATGGCATCATCCAATGACCGTTTTCCGCAGGACGCCCAGGTGGCGCAGGCGGTCGGGCAGATGCTCGCGCGGATCGGCATCAAGGTGAACGTGACGCCGATGCCGGCCTCGCAATTATTCAGCCGCGGCAGCAAGCTCGAATTCAGCATGATTCTGTCGGGCTGGGTCGGGAATGGCGATCCAGCGTCTCCGCTGACCGCGCTGATGGCGACATATGATCCCAAAACCGGCATGGGGCCGTCCAATCGCGGGCGCTGGTCGAATGCCGGGTTTGACGCGGCGCTGGGCGAGGCATTGCGCACGTTGGACGAGCCAAAGCGCAACGCGCTGTTCGGGCGCGCGGCGGAAATCGCAGTTGGGGACATGGGGGTGATCCCGGTCTATTTCACCATCAATTCCTGGGCAACCCGCAAGGGCTTGCAGTATCAAGGGCGGGGGGATGAGATGTCTCTGGCGATGGGAGTAAGGCCGGTTAAGTAATCGTTGCCGTTAGCTCGGGACCATGATGAGTTCGCACGCCAACGGCAACAAAGTAGTGAAGTTTTTTTGCTTCTTTGTTTTCAAACAAAGAAGACCTTCCCCTTGACCTAACCGCCTGCCTTCTGCACCTGATGCGACATGACAAATCCGTTCTTCGAACCCTGGACCACCCCCTTTGGCGCCCCACCGTTTGACCGCATCCGCGCCGAACACTTCCCGCCGGCCTTTGATCGCGGCATGGCTGACAACCTCGTCGAGATCGGGGCGATTACCGCCAATCCCATGCCGGCCGACTTCGCCAACACCATTGAGGCGCTGGAGCGTTCAGGAAGGCTGATGACCACTGTCGGCGCGGTATTCGGCAATCTGGTGGCGAGCCTCGGCGACGATGGCTTGCAGGAGGTCGAGCGCGATTATGCGCCCAAACTCGCTGCCCATGGCAGCAAAGTGTCCCTGAACCCGGCTTTGTTTGCCCGGGTGGCTGATCTTTATAGCCGCCGCGAAGAACTGGCCTTGGCGCCGGATGCGCGCCGGCTGCTGGAACGCACCTATCTCGGGTTTGTGCGCAGTGGCGCCGCCCTTGACTGTCCGGCCAAAACCCGCATGGCCGAGATGTCCGAACGGCTCGCCACGCTGCACACCGATTTCGGCCAGAACGTGCTGCATGACGAGCGCGCCTGGCATTTGCCGCTGGCCGAGGCCGATCTTGCCGGCCTGCCCGAGTTCGTCCGTGATGGCGCGGCCGAGGCAGCGCGGGAACGTGGGCTGGCGGGCTACGCGATCACGTTGTCCCGGTCGCTGATCGATCCGTTCCTGACATTTTCCGCCCGACGCGATTTGCGCGAAATTGCCTATAACGCCTGGATCGCCCGTGGCACCCATCCCGGCCCCCATGACAATATGGCGCTGATTCCGGAAATTCTCGCCTTGCGGGCCGAGCGTGCCCGCTTGCTGGGCTATGCGCATTACGCCGATTTCCGCCTCGCCGACACCATGGCCGGCACGCAAGATGCCGTCGGGCGGTTGACCGGCGAGGTTTGGCAGGCGGCCTTAGTGCGGGTGGACGATGAACGTTCGGCCCTGCTGAAAATGGCTGGCGCCGACGGGCTGAATGCGATGGCGGCCTGGGATTGGCATTATTATGCCGAGCAGGTGCGGCAACGCGAATACGCCCTCGATGAAGCCGCGCTGAAGCCTTATTTCGTTTTCGAAAATATCCAGCAGGCCGCGTTCGATACCGCCGGCCGGCTGTTTGGCCTGTCGTTCGAAGCGCGGCCGGACATCGCGACGTATCACCAAGATGTGCGTGCGTACGCGGTATCGGAAGGCGACCGGCATATCGGCCTGTTCCTGTCCGACCCGTTCGCCCGCGCCGGCAAACGATCCGGCGCGTGGATGAGTTCGTACCGCGAACAACAATCGCTCGACGGCGAAATTCGTCCGATCATTGTCAACAACAACAACTTCGCCAAAGCCACCCCTGCCCTGCTGAGCTTTGACGATGCCGAGACTTTGTTCCACGAGTTCGGCCATGCGTTGCACGGGCTGCTGTCGGATGTGCGTTTTCCGTCGCAGTCCGGCACATCGGTGCGGCGTGACTTCGTGGAATTCCCGAGCCAGGTCTATGAACATTGGCTGTCGGTGCCGGAAACCCTGCAAGCCTATGCCCGCCACCACGCCAGCAACGAACCGCTTCCGGTGGCCTTGATGGACCGCCTGCTGGCAGCGCGCAATTTCAACCAGGGTTTTGCAACGATCGAATATACCGCCGCAGCCATTCTCGACATGGACCTGCACGCCCATCCTGACCCGGCCGGCCTCGATATCGCAGCGTTTGAACGGGAGACCCTGGCCCGCATCGGCATGCCAGCCGAAATCGGGGTGCGCCACCGCCCGCCGCATTTCCAGCATCTGTTCGCCGGCGCCGGATACGCGGCGGGATATTATTCGTATTTATGGGCGGAAGTGCTTGATGCGGATGGGTTTTCAGCCTTTGAAGAGGCCGGCGATCCGTTCGATCCGGGGGCCGCGGCGCGGTTGAAGCTGGTGCTGCAATCGGGCGACAGCGCGGACCCGATGGCGCTCTATGTCGGGTTCCGTGGCGCGGAACCGGGGACGGCGGCGTTGTTGCGCAATCGCGGGCTGGCCAAGGCGTCATAATAGTTTATTCACCGGCGCCCGACATTGTTTAACCGGAAGCAAAATTGCCCGCTTCTGGTTTGCGTAAAGCGGCCACGTGCCTGAACCTCAAAAGGAATTCTCGATGTCTAAATACAACACCACTTGCGGGCTACTGGCGCTTATCCTGGCGACAAGTTTTGCGGCGCCAGCCAGCGCGCAGATCACAGATCCTGATATGACCTGCGCGGGCTACCTGAAACAGGTTGCGGCCACCGGACCGACGCCGAAGACCGGCGATGCCAGCATGGACAAGATGGCGGCGGACCTCGACAAGAAGATGGCGGATTACTGCAAGGCGCATCCGACTGAAAAGGCGATGGACGCCGCGATGAAGGCGTTGGGGGGATAGGCCAACCAACATTTCGTCGACGCGATTTACTTCACCCGCGCCACCCGCAAAGCATTCGTCGTCCCCGGCTGCCCGAACGGCACGCCGGCGATGACGATGATTTCCTGGCCACTGGTGGCGAATCCATCGGCCTTGGCGATCCGGGTTGCGGTGTTCACCGTCTCGGTCATCGAACCCACCTCGCCGACCGTCACCGCATGCACGCCCCACACCACCGCAAGCCGGCGCGCGGTGATGATGGATGGCGTTAGGCCCAGGATCGGCGCTTCTGGCCGTTCACGCGCCGCCCGCAAGGCAGTGCTGCCGGACGCGGTGAAGGCGCAGATGGCCGGTGCCGAAATCGTATGCGCGACCTGGCGGGCAGCGGCTGCAATGGCATCGGCGGCCGAGGCTTCGGGCGCGGATCGCGATGCCTCAATCATCGCGCGCCAGCCATCATCTAGTTCAACGCGTGCGATGATGCGGTCCATGATGTTGACGGCCTCGTAAGGATATTGCCCGGCGGCGGTTTCGCCTGACAGCATCACCGCATCCGCGCCATCGAAAACGGCGGTGGCGACGTCGGACGCCTCGGCGCGGGTTGGCGCGGGCGCGCTGATCATGCTTTCCAGCATTTGCGCCGCCACCACCACCGGCAAACCCCGCGCGCGGGCGGCGCGGACGATGCGCTTTTGGGCGAGGGGGACTTCCTCGGGCGGCAATTCCACCCCGAGATCGCCGCGCGCCACCATTACCGCGTCCGACAGCGCCAGGATCGCGTCGAGATTGTCCAAGGCTTGCGGTTTCTCGATCTTGGTCATCAGCCAGGCGCGGCCGGCGACAATTTCGCGCGCCTCGGCGACGTCCTCTGGGCGTTGCACGAAGGACAGCCCGATGAAATCGACGCCGTGGTCCAACGCAAAGGCGAGGTCATCACGGTCTTTGACGGTCAACGCCGGGATCGGTAGCACCATGTCGGGCACGTTGACGCCCTTACGGTCCGATAGCGGCCCGCCGACCACCACTTCGGTCAGCAGATGATCGTCACGCACCCGGGTCACCCGCAGACGCAATTTGCCATCGTCGAGAAGAAGATTAGTGCCGATGGTGGCTGCTGCAATGATCTCGGGGTGCGGCAATTCAACCCGCGTGACATCCCCCGGCGTTGGGTTGAGGTCGAACCGGAAGCTTGCGCCGGCTTGCAAGGAAATCCGCCCGCCCCCGAACCGACCGACCCGCAGTTTCGGCCCTTGGACATCGGCCAGAATACCAATCGGGCGCTGAAACTTCTTCTCCAGGTCGCGGATCATCGCGATGCGGGCGGCGTGATCGTCGTGGCTGCCATGGGAGAAGTTGAGCCGGAACACATCGGCACCCGCTTGGAACAGCCGGGCCAACACCTCGGGCGTTGAGCTCGAGGGGCCCAACGTGGCGATGATCTTGGTGCGGCGGCGGCGGCGCAGCTTGGGGCGGAGGTTCATGGGGTTTCCTTAGGCGCGACCAGGATCGCACGAATATCATTCACATTGGTTAAGGTCGGCCCGGTGCGGATCAGATCGCCGATGCCATCGAACAGCCGGTAGCTGTCATGGCCATCGAGCAGCGCGCGCGGCACAAGGCCGGCGGCGATGGCACGGCCAAGCGTGTCTGGCCCGATCAACGCCCCGGCAGCATCCTGGTTGCCGTCAATCCCGTCAGTGTCGCCCGCTACCGCCCAAATGCCGGGTTGGCCGACGAGTTTCACCGCCAGCGCCAGCAGAAATTCAGTATTGCGGCCGCCTTGCGTTACCTTGGCGGTGGGGTCGAGGGTAACAGTGGTTTCCCCGCCCGACAGCACCACCGCCGGGGCGGCGATAGGCAGGCCATGGGTCTGGATCGACTGGGCGATGCCGGCCATGACGATGCCAAGCTCGCGGCTTTCACCTTCGAGCGCGTCGCCGAGGATCAGCGGGGTAAGTCCCAACGCCCGCGCCGCATCGGCTGCCGCGCGCAGGGCCATAGCCGGGGTGGCAATCAGGCGGTAATCGGCCGGTGGCAGGCTGCCCGGCTTGGGGGTTTCGTCATCGTCTTGTGCAAGCCTCGCCATCACCGCATCGGGCAGCGTCATCCGGTAGCGCGCCACCAAAGCGCGGGCGTCGGCGAATGTGCTGGCGTCCGGCACGGTCGGGCCGGACCCGATCACGCCAGGATCGTCACCCGGCACGTCACTGATCGCCAAGGTCACCAGGCGCGCCGGCGCGGCGGCAGCAGCCAGGCGCCCGCCCTTGATGGCCGAAATGTGCTTGCGGATGACGTTCATCTCGCCAATCGTTGCCCCACACTCCAACAGCACCCGATTGACCGCGATCTTGTCGGCAAGCGTAAGGCCCGGGGCAGGCCGCGCCAGCAAAGCCGATCCACCGCCGGAGATCAGCGCGATCACCAGATCATCCTTGGTCAGCCCCTGCACGGCGGCCAGGATTTTGGCGGCGGCGGCTTCGCTGTTGGCATCGGGGCGCGGATGCGATGCCTGCAGAACTTCGATATGCTGTGTCGGCACCGCATGTTCGTAGCGGGTCACCACCACGCCAGACAGCGCCATATCAGGCCAGGTATCTTCCAGCGCTGCCGCCATTACCGCTGCCGCCTTGCCAGCGCCGACCACGACAACGCGGCCAGATTTTGGACGGTCGGGCAAATGGCGGGCCAGCACTAGGCGCGGATCGGCTGCTGCCACCGCTGCGTCAAAAATCCCGCGCAACGCCGCCCGCGCCGTAGCGTCTGTCCATCCCATGCTTGGTTCCGCTATCATTTCGCCAGACTATGGCAAAATCTTGCCGTCCGCACCATCTCTGCCGTCTGATCAGGAGTGCCGCCATGCCCACCCCCTCACTCGCCCCCGCCACCACCGAGGCCCTCGAAGCCGGGGCTTTCCGCCGACTGGTTGCGCATTTGCGCGAACGAAGCGACGTGCAAAACATCGATATGATGAATTTGGCCGGGTTCTGCCCCATTTGCCTGACCCGTTGGTATCGCGAGGAAGCCGCCACAAAAGGCATCACCATCGCCGATACGGATGCGCGTGAAATCGTTTACGGCATGCCTTACAAGGACTGGCAGGCAAAAAATCAGGCGCCGGCCACGCCTGAGCAGCAGGCCGCCTTCGCCAAATCGCATCCTTGACCGGGATGGCGACCGGGGCTAGTCCCGTCGCCCGACGCAGGCA
>JACMOQ010000366.1 GCA_014377905.1 Acetobacteraceae bacterium
GATTTTCATTGGCGAGGCGGTGCGCGATGCGTTTGATCCGCGCAAGGTGCCAAAATGAGCAATCGCGGGATCAGGCAGCAGTCGCCGGGGGGCGGTGACAAACCTGCCATCAAATTTGGAGTGCCTGGGCTACCCTCGCCATGAGCCTGGTCGAAGTCGAAAACCTCACCATCCGCTTTGGCAACAAATCTGTTGTGGAACAGGTCTCGTTCCGCCTCGATCGCGGCGAAACCCTGGCGCTCGTCGGCGAAAGTGGCTCGGGCAAGTCGCTTACCGCGCTGTCGCTGCTGCAACTGCAACCCCCGGGGGCGATGGTGTCGGGACGGGTGACGCTGGATGGTCTCGACACTCTGACCGCCGACGCTGCCCGCCTGCAAAGCTCCCGCGGCGGCGTGGCGGGGATGATTTTCCAGGAACCGATGACCAGCCTCAACCCGCTGATGCGGATCGGCCAACAAGTGCGTGAGGCGATGGAGCTGCATCGCACCCTGACGCAAGCCGAGGCCCAAATCCAGGCGGTGGATTTGCTGCGCGAGGTCGGGTTCCCCGATGCCATCGACCGGCTCGACGCGTTTCCCCATTAGCTTTCCGGCGGCCAGCGCCAGCGGGTGATGATCGCGATGGCGCTCGCCAACGATCCCAAGCTGCTGATCGCCGATGAGCCGACAACCGCGCTCGATGTCACCATTCAGGCCCAGATCCTCAAGCTGCTGGCGGACGAAAAATCCGCGCGCGGGCTGGCACTGCTGCTGATCACCCACGACCTTGCGATCGTCCGACGCAGCGCCGATCGGGTCTGCGTCATGCAAGGCGGCCGGATCGTCGAGCACGGCACCACCCAGGATATTTTTGCCCGCCCGCAGCACGCTTACACGCGCATGCTGCTTGATGCCGAGCCGCGAGGCCGGCCGCTGCCCTTGGCGCCGGATGCGCCAGTGCTGGTCGCCGCCGATCATGTCGGGGTCAGCTTCCCGATCCGGCGCGGCGTACTGCGCCGCCAAGTCGCGGAATTGCGGGCGGTCGATGATGTATCGATCAGCATCCATGCCGGCGAAACCGTCGGGCTGGTCGGCGAAAGCGGCTCGGGCAAATCAACGATGGGCTTTGCCCTGCTGCGCCTGCAACGCGCCACTGGCACGGTGCGGGTCGGCGGAGTGGACCTCGCAAGCCTCGGCCATCGGCAAATGCGGGCGCTGCGGGCGGATATGCAGATCGTCTTTCAGGACCCGTACGGCAGCCTGTCACCAAGGTTGACGGTGGGCGACATCATCGGCGAAGGCCTGGCGGTCCACGCGCCCAAGCTGAAAGCGGCCGCGCGCGCGGCCCAGGTTGCCGCGGCACTGTCCGAGGTCGGGTTGCCCACCGACATCATCGGACGCTACCCCCATGAATTTAGCGGCGGCCAACGTCAACGCATCGCTATCGCGCGGGCAATGGTATTGCAGCCGCGTTTTGTGGTGCTGGACGAACCAACCAGCGCGCTCGACCGATCCGTGCAGGGCCAGATCGTGGCGCTGCTGCGGCGCCTGCAAAAGGATCGCGGCCTCGGGTATTTGTTCATCAGCCACGACCTGACGGTGGTGCGGGCTTTGGCCCACCGGGTGGTCGTCATGCGACGCGGCCAGGTGGTTGAACAAGGCCCGGCCGAACAGGTCTTTGGGGCACCCACGGAACCTTACACCAAGGCGTTGATGGCAGCGGCCTTCGCATTGGAAACTACCCAAGAAGAAATTTCACGGGGGAATGACAAAATTGAATGATTTTCGCGCTACTCTGGGCTAGCGTTTCTAAAAATAAAGGGGGATGCCATGTCGTTATTGTCTCGTCGTGCGATGATTGCCACCGGAATTGGCCTGCTTGTTGCCCCCCGGGCAAAGATTGCCATTGCGCAAACCCCCGCCACCGGACCGTTCATCCTGCCTCCGTTGGGCTATGGGTTCGATGCCAATGAACCGCATATCGATGCCCAGACCATGATGATCCATCACGATCGTCATCACGCGGCCTTTGTTGGTGCCCTTAACGCCGCGCTGAAGGACCATGCCCAGCTTGCGGAGCTGAAGCTGCCCAATCTGTTGTCCCGCCTCGATACCGTGCCCGACACGGTCCGCACAATTGTGCGCAACACTGGCGGCGGGCACGCCAATCATTCGATGTTCTGGCAGATCATGGGCGGCAAGGGTGGCGCGCCAGACGGGGCGTTGGCGGCAGCGATTGACCGGGATTTTGGTGGCTTGCCCGCACTGCAAACTGCCTTCAACCGCGCCGGGCTTGGCCAATTTGGCTCAGGCTGGGTATTCGTGACCGTGACCCGTCAGGGCAAGCTCGGCCTCACCGCGCGCCCCAACCAGGACTCGCCGCTGATGGATGGCGTGTCCGTGCTGATGGGCAATGACGTCTGGGAGCACGCCTATTATCTGAAATATCAGAATCGCCGCGCCGACTACCTCGCCGCCTGGTGGAACGTGCTGGACTGGGCGAAAATATCCACCCGCTACAGCGCGGCAATGGATGGTACGCTGACGATTTAAGGGTCTATTTTTTGACCGGTTGAACCCCGCCGCCCCGCATCAGGCCTTTGTCGCGCAGGCAGCCATTATAGGCGCGCTGCTTGGCGACTTCGAGGGCGGGGCGTTCCTCGCCGCGCGCAATGTTGCCGCTGATCGCGACGATTGCCATCGCCTCCTTCACGGCA
>JACMOQ010000042.1 GCA_014377905.1 Acetobacteraceae bacterium
GATCAACCTCTGGAACTCGATGAGCGAGATATCTCCCGCCGTCTCATCATTGAGGCGAGTGCCAAGGTAGGTATTGTCGAGCTGTGGTTCAAGCAAAAGATAGACCGTGCGGGCCTGATCGAGAGAGGCTTGGCGGTGCTTGGGATCGGATAAATATTGGCCGACCCGATCGGCAACAACATCCTCGGCGGAGGCGACGCGGAAAGGGAGTCATCCGCCATACGCAAATGATGCAATCGGCTTCGATCAGCACGCCCGTCAAACAACTGGTCGCTGACCAGTTCAACGCCGAGGTCGAAATCCGGGTGATAGAATCCTTTCAGCATTCGTCCCGAGCGATCCTCATGACGAAATCCAAGAGCAAGCAATTCTTCGGTAAACGGCGCCTCAGCCGAGGTTTGCAAAACAAAATCACCGGAGGTGTAAGCGCCGCCGGTGTAGTATTCCACCACCGCGCCGCCGACCAGAACCGGCGGCGATATCCCACGGGCCTGCACCCGCGCGCAGGCCCGCCCGAGCAATTCGAGCGCGTGTAAATATTCGGGGCGGAAGCCCGATGTTACTCCGCCGCCTCGGCATACGCTTCCAACGGCGCGCAGGTGCACACCAGGTTGCGGTCGCCGTAAACATTATCCACCCGCTTAACCGGCGGCCAGTATTTTGCGGCCGCCACGAACGGCAGCGGGAAGGCGGCACGGTCCCGGCTGTAGCCGTGGGTCCATAGCTCTGCGGTGACTTCGCGGGCAGTGTGCGGCGCATTTTCCAGCGGGTTGTCGACCGCTTCGAGGGGGCCTGCTTCGATATCGGCAATTTCCCCGGCGATGGCAATCATTGCTTCACAGAAACGGTCGAGCTCGGGTTTGGACTCGCTCTCGGTCGGTTCGATCATCAAGGTGCCGGCGACCGGCCACGACATGGTCGGCGCGTGGAAGCCATAATCCTGCAGGCGCTTGGCGATGTCCTCAACCTGGACATGGGCGGCGTCAAAGCCGCGGCAATCAATGATGCATTCATGCGCCACCATCCCGCCGGCGCCAGTGTACAAAATCGGGTAATGCGGCGCCAAACGGCGGGCGATATAGTTGGCGTTAAGGATGGCGACTTCGGTGGCCCGCGTCAGCCCGGCCGCCCCCATCATCCGCATGTAGGCGTAGCTAATGGTCAGGATCAGTGCGCTGCCGTAAGGGGCGGCCGAAACCGGGCCATAGCTGGTGGCGGGACCGGCGTCTGCGCGGCAGGGATGGTTGGGCAGGAACGGCAACAAATGCGCGGCCACACAAACCGGCCCGACGCCAGGGCCGCCGCCGCCATGCGGGATGCAGAAAGTTTTGTGCAAATTCAAATGGCAGACATCGGCGCCTATGGCCCCTGGACTGGTTAGGCCGACCTGCGCGTTCATGTTGGCGCCGTCCATATAGACCTGCCCGCCGGCTTCATGCACCAGCCGGCAGATATCGCGGATTGAGGTTTCAAACACCCCATGGGTGCTGGGATACGTGATCATCAGGGCGGCGAGCTTGGCGCTGTGCTGGGCGATCCTGGCTTGCAGGTCGAGCATATCGACATTGCCGTCGCGGTCGCAGGCGACCACTACGACGCGGTAGCCAGCCATCGTGGCGGATGCCGGATTAGTCCCATGCGCACTCGACGGGATCAGGCAGATGTCGCGGGCATGATCGTTGCGACTTTCATGCCAGGCCCGGATGGCGAGCAGCCCGGCATATTCGCCCTGGCTGCCGGCATTGGGCTGGATCGACACGCCGGCAAACCCAGTGGCAACGGTGAGCCAACCGCACAGGCGGTCAATCAGGGTCTTATAGCCTTCGGTTTGGTCGGCCGGCGCGAAGGGGTGGATGTCGGCAAAGCCCGGCAGCGTAATCGGGATCATTTCGGCGGTGGCATTGAGCTTCATCGTGCACGACCCAAGCGGGATCATGCTGCGGTTGAGCGCGACGTCTTTATCTTCCAGCCGTTTCAGATAGCGCAACATTTCGTGCTCGGCGTGATAGTTGCTAAACACGGATTGTTGCAGGAACAATGTTGTGCGGACCAGGGCAGTCGGGATCGACGGCGCGGCTTTGGCCAGACCGCCGCCCAGAATAGTGGCGAGTTTCGTCAGATCATCGCGGGTCACGGTTTCGTCGAGCGCAATCGCCACGCCGGTTTTATCGATACGACGGAAGTTAAAGCCGGCGGCAACAGCGTCTGCCATCAGCGCGTCGGCGCGATCGCCGGCCTCAATCGTGATGGTTTCGAAATAATCGCCGTGGCGTAATCCGAGGCCACTCTGGCGGGCGGCATCCGCAAGCAGGCGGGCTTGCAAATTGACCCGCTTGGCAATCCGGGTAAGGCCCACCGGCCCGTGCCAGACCGCATACATGCCGGCGATCACCGCCAGAAGCACTTGCGCGGTGCAGATGTTGGAGGTCGCCTTTTCGCGACGGATGTGTTGTTCGCGGGTTTGCAGTGCCAACCGCATCGCCGGCGCCCCGGCGGCATCGACGCTCACGCCCACCAGGCGGCCAGGCATGGCGCGCTTGTAGCTATCCTTGGTCGCCATGTAGCCGGCATGCGGGCCGCCGAAACCCATCGGCACCCCGAAACGTTGCGCACTGCCGACAACGATGTCGGCGCCCATTTCTCCAGGCGGAGTCAGCAAACACAGCGCCAGCGGATCAGCGGCGACGATCGCGAGTGCGCCCTGGTCATGGGCCGCCGAAATTTCACGCGACAGGTCACGCAAAGCGCCGGTGGTGCCAGGATATTGCAATACCAGCGCGAATGGCTTGGCGGCCTTGATCGCGGCAACGTCGCCGGGTGCGACATCAACCAAAATTATGCCAAGCGGCCATGCGCGCGTCGCCAGCACCGCACGGGTTTGTGGATGCAGATCGGCGGCAACCGCCAAAACGTCTGATTTGGTGCGGCCAATGCCGTGCGCCATGTGCATGGCCTCGGCGGCCGCGGTTGCTTCATCGAGCAAGGACGCGTTGGCGATTTCCATCCCGGTCAGCTCGCAGATCATGGTCTGGAAATTGACCAGAGCTTCCAGCCGGCCTTGGGCGATTTCGGCCTGATACGGGGTGTAGGCAGTGTACCAGCCAGGACTTTCCAGAATGTTGCGCAGGATCACCGGCGGCGTCACGGTGCCGTGATAGCCTTGGCCGATCAGCGACTTTTTTAACAAGTTGCGTTCGGACAGCGCGCGCAACTCGGCAATCGTTGCAGCTTCGTCAATCGCTGGCGGCAGATCCATCGCCTGCTGCACCCGAATGCTGCCCGGTACGGTTTTGGATGCAAGATCAGACAGACTCGCCGCCCCCACGGTCCGCAACATGGCGACAATTTCGTCCTCGCGCGGGGCGATATGGCGGGAAACGAAACTATCAGCGGCTTCGAGCTGGGTAAGTTCGGCGAGCGCATTCATTTTACAGCGTCTCCAGGAAAGCGGTGTAGGCGGCTTCGTCCATCAGCTTTTCGAAGTCAGCGACATCATCGAGTTCGATCTTGAAAAACCAGCCGCCGCCCATCGGGTCGCCGTTCACCAGCGCCGGGTCTTCGACGATCATCTGGTTGCTTTCGACGACGGTGCCGGCGAGGGGTGAAAACACATCGGACGCCGCCTTCACGCTTTCGACCACCGCGCAGGCTTCCATTTCCGCGACCTCGCGGCCGTCTTCCGGCAATTCGACGAACACCACGTCGCCCAGTTGTTCCTGGGCATGGTCGGTGATGCCGATGATGGCGATATCGTCATCAAGCCGGACCCATTCATGGTCTTCGGTGTAGCGGATGTCGGTCATGGGCAAGGCTCCTTCAACGAATATAGCTGTGGGGGACGAACGGCATGGCAGCAATTTTGGCGGGCAAAGGCTTGCCGCGCACCAGGAGCGCGATATCGGTGCCAATTGCGGCAAAATCGGCGCGGACATACCCCATTGCGCAGGGGCCGCCGAGGCTGGGTCCATAGCCGCCGGAGGTAATTTTGCCGATGACGCTGCTATCGGGCGCGACGATTTCGGTGCCTTCGCGGGCTGGCGCCCGGCCGGTGGGCAGGATGCCAACCCGCCGCCGGCTGGGTTTGTCGGCGAGCATGGCAAGGATCGGCGCCGCACCAAGGAAATTGGCTTCCGCCCGGCGGCGCTTGGGGATGGTCCAGGCCAGCGCCGCCTCGATTGGGTTGGTGGTGTCGTCAATATCGTGGCCGTAGAGACACAATCCCGCTTCAAGCCGCAGCGAGTCGCGCGCGCCTAGTCCCGCCGGCATCACGCCTGGCTGGGCAAGCAAAAGCTGGGTAATCGCCTCGGCGCGGTCGCCGGGGATCGAAATCTCGAGGCCATCCTCGCCGGTATAGCCCGAGCGCGAAGCGAGGCAGGGGATGCCGTCAAGGGTGATTTCGGCGAGGCCCATGAACGGCAAGGCAGCAACTTCTGGGGCCAAAGCTGCCAGCACTTTTACCGCCAGTGGGCCTTGCAGGGCGACCAGCGCGCGGTCGGGCAGCAATTCCAGCGCCACGCCAGCGGGTAAGTTGGCCGCGATGTGCGGGAAATCGACGTGCTTGCGGCCGGCATTGACCACCATGAACCAGCGATCGCCGCCGAGATTGGCAACCATGAAATCGTCAAGGATACCGCCATGCGCCATGGTCAGCAGCGAATAGCGCTGGCGCATCGGGGCAAGGCCGGCGATGTCGCCCGGGGCCAAAGCTTCCAGCGCCGCGGCAGCATTTGCGCCGATAAGATACGCCTGGCCCATGTGGGAGACGTCGAACAGCGCGGCCTGGCTGCGGCAATGCACATGTTCGGCGAGCACGCCGGCAGGATATTGCACCGGCATCGCATAGCCGGCGAACGGCACCATGCGGGCGCCGAGGCTGCGATGCAGCGCATCGAGCGGAGTGGTCAACAGGGTTTCTTCGGACATGATGGTTCCGCACGCAGGTCGCAGGCCGGCCATGCTGCCGGCGAAGTGCGACCCCCCTCTGTCCACGGAACCTGAGAGATTCAACATTCCCGCAGGGAATATTTTACTCCGTCGGTGCGGCCGCTCAGCGTGCGGTCGTCTTTCCAGAGGTTCTTTCTCCGCAAGCGGTCCCTTATACCTGAGCGTTTCCGGGGGCCGGTTGCGCCTTCGGTGGCGACGCCGAAGCACCGCACTCTCCCGCCCGGGATAGCCCGAACCCACGCAACATGACCGAAGCTGGCGTGCTGTTCAAGCGATAAACGGCGCCGGCAAGGGGATTCCGGCGGCGTGCATAACAACGCGGGCAAGATCGGGGCGATCGGTGCACATCCCATCGACACCCCAGACGATCAGGCGAGCCATATCGGTCGGGTCATTCACCGTCCACGGCATGACCCGCAGGCCAAGCGCTTGGGCTTGCGCCAGCAATTCCTCATTAAGCGTCA
>JACMOQ010000367.1 GCA_014377905.1 Acetobacteraceae bacterium
TCGAACTGCGCAATGTCGGGTTTCGCTACGCCCCGCGAGAAAAGGATATCGTTGCCAAACTCAACCTTGAAATCCAGGCTGGCGAATGCGTGGTAATTTTCGGCGCATCCGGCGGCGGCAAATCCACCCTGCTGAAACTGATTATCGGGCTGCTGGAACCGACAAACGGGGAAATCCTGTTCGACAGCCTGGCGGTGTCGGCGCTCGGCCTCGACGTTCTCCGCCCGCAACTCGGCGTGCTGATGCAGGAAGACACTCTGATCGCCGGCACCATCGCCGATAATATCGCGCTGTTTGACGAACGAATTGACATGCCCAGGGTCCGCGACGCCGCCCGCGCCGCGCAAATCGAAGCCGAAATCATGCGCTTCCCGATGCAGTTCAATTCCCTGGTCGGCGACATGGGCACCAGCCTGTCAAGCGGGCAGAAGCAACGGATATTGCTCGCCCGCGCGCTTTATCGCCAACCCCGCGTGCTGATCCTCGATGAAGGCACCGCCCATATCGACCCCGAACGCGAAGCCGACATCCGCGCCATGCTGGCCGGGCTGTCGATGACGCGGATCATCGTCGCGCACAACCCCGCCATGGCCGAAATCGCCGACCGGGTGCTGCGGATGGTCGGTGGGGAATTGCAGATCCAGGGCGAAGCGCGCGCAGATAGCATCTTGGCCAGGGGCTGATGGTGCGCAAGCAGCAAGGTTCCCCATAGTTTGAACCGCAACCCTAGCCGAACGCCCAAACCTGTAGCAGGATCGTCCGATAGTTTCGCCACAAAGGACGCCCCATGGCCCATGCGACCGCACGCACCATCGATGTCGCGCTCATCCCGGTCATCGATATTTCCCGTCTCGCAACCGGTGCGCCAGACGCCTATGCCGCCGTGGGTGCCGAAATGCTCGCCGCCGCCGAGGCCACCGGCTTCTTCTACGTGCGCAATCACGGCGTCGCGCAAAGCCTGATCGATCAGGTTTTCGATACCTCCCGCGCCTTCTTCGCTGCCGATGTCGCGCAGAAACAGGCGGTGACAGTCAACCCCTGGCATCGCGGCTTCATCAAAGCCGGTGAGGCTAAAATGTATGCCGGCAGCCGCCCCGACTTGAAGGAAAGCTTCATCTGGGGCCTCGATACCGCCACCGGGGCGGCGGCGCCGGATGCAAGCGGCATCCCGCCCAATCAATGGCCGGACTTTCTTCCCGCCATGCGTCCGCTGCTGAACCAGTATTTCGCGCAGGCCAATGCGGTCGGCTGGCGCCTGCTGCGTGCTTTTGCCACCAGCATCGACATCGATGCCGACAGCTTCATCCGCACCATCACCCGCCCGACCTCGCGCGGGTCGATCATCTATTACCCGCCCCAGGCGCCCGAAACCGATGGCGAGCAATTCGGCGTCGCCCCCCACACTGATTGGGGCTGCCTCACCTTGCTCTACCAGGACCAGACCGGCGGGCTGGAAGTGCGAGGCCGCGACGGCTGGGTGGCGGCCGCCCCCATCCCTGGCACCTATGTCGTCAATGTCGGCGATCTGCTGGCGCGCTGGACCAATGATCGCTTCCAATCCACCCCGCATCGCGTCGTCAACCGGTCCGGGCATCAACGCCTGTCCTGCGCGGTGTTCGTCGATCCCGACCGCGATACGGTGATCGCCCCGGTCACCCGCCTTGGGCAAGCCGCGCGCCACGCGCCGGTCACTTGTGGCGACTACGTGCAGTCGCGCTTCGATGCCGCCTTCGCCTATCGCCAGAAGCCGGCGGCGTGATTTTCGATACCCACGCCCATTTCTACGGCGAAACCCTGTTCCGCCATCTCGCCGCGCGCGCCGACGTGCCACGGGTCGAAACCACCGCTGGCCGGCGCTACATGGTCACCCCCACCAGCCGGTTCGAACTCGGCGGCGGCTTCGTCTCGCTATCCGATCGGCTCGCCTGGATGGACGCGCAGGGGATCGACCGCCAACTGATCACCTTCCCCGGCGCGCTGGGGCCGGACGTGCTGCCGATCGCGGACTCCCGCGCGCTGGTGATGGACGTCAATGACGAACTGGCCGCAACCTGCGCCGCCCACCCCGCGCGCTTCACCGCGCTGGCGGGGCTGCCGCTGGCCGATCTTGATGTCAGCATCGCCGAACTTGAACGGTCGGTCAGAACCCTCGGCCTGCCTGGCGCGATCATCCCGAGCAATTATTTCCTGTCGCTCGCCGGCATCACCGCGCTATGGCCGTTGCTGGAACACGCCAATCGCCTCGGCGCCCACCTCATGCTGCACCCCGGCCAGCGCCATGATGAAAGCCTGGCGCCAAAATCCTACCCCGACCTCACCTTGCATCGCGCCTCCACGATTGACCTCCATGGCGGCATCACCCACGCGCTGGTGTCGTTGATCCATTCCGACGCGATGCGGGCGTTCCCGCATATCACCTGGCAGGTGGTCAATCTCGGCGGCACTTTCCCCTTTGTGGTGGAACGGATGGACCACATCGTTGCCACCCGCGATCCTGCGGCGCCGCGCCCGTCGCAGTTGCTGGGCGAAATTGTGTTCGATTGCGCCTCCCTCGGCCCCCGCGCGCTGGAAATGGCGGTCACGGTGTTTGGCGCCGATCGGGTGATGTTTGGCACCGACTACCCGATTTTCACCAGCGATGTGTCCGCCCGCGCGCTCGCCGAGGCCCGCCTGACGGATGCCGACCGCGCTTTGGTCGCCGCCGGCACCGCGACGGCAATATTCGCGCGGGAAGCGGTGCGCAGGGCAGGGCCATGAAGATCGGGATTGTCGGTGCTGGCATTGTCGGGCTGTGCACCGCCTGGGCGCTCGCCAAACGCGGGCATGATGTGACGGTGTTTGACCTGGGGCCAATCCCCAACCCGCTGTCGTCGTCGTTCGATGAGCACCGCATTATCCGCCATGCCTACGGCTCAATGCGCGGCTACGCACTGATGGTCCCGCAGGCCTTTGCCGCCTGGGACCGGCTGTGGGCCGATCTCGGCGAAAGCCATTTCGTCTCCGCCCCGGCAACCTATTGCCTGCGGATGGAGTTTGACTGGTACCGTCATGTCGCCGCCTGCCTCGACCTTATGGGCGTGGCTTATCGCGATGTGCCGATGGATGAGGTTGCGGCCAGCCTGCCGATGGTCAACCGCGACGGATTGCTGCGTGTGGTGGAAACCCACGGCGCCGGCATGCTGCGCGCCGACCGGATCGTTGCCGCGCTGGCACGCCATCTGCCAACCCTCGGTGTCACCCTGCGCCCACACACCAGGATCGCCGATGTCGATCCCGAACGGGCGCGGCTCGATGGCTGGCAGGGCGATGCGGTGGTAGTCGCCGCCGGGGCCTGGGTGGCGAAACTGCTCGGCGCGCTGCCGGAAGCACTGCGGACAACCGCGCAGACTGTGGTCTATCTCGAACCACCGGCCGCACTTGCTGATGCGTGGTCGCGCGCGCCGATGCTGCTCAATCGGCTGCCAACCGCGTCAGGCGGCGTCTACATCCTGCCACCGCGCGCCGGCACGCGGCTCAAGCTCGGTGACTATGACCATAACGACGATGGTGACCCTGACGCGCCCCGGGTCGCGAGTGCGGCGCAAATCGAGCGGGTGATCGAAGCCGGCCGGCTGGCGCTGGCGTCTTTCGACAGTTACCGGGTGTTGGAAGCCAAGTCCTGCTTTTACACCGTGACCGCGGATGAAAATTTCGCGATACGCCCGCTCGGCGCGCGCGGCTGGCTCGCCAGTGCTTGTTCCGGGCACGGTTTCAAGTTCGGCGCGCTGGTGGGCGAGGCGGTTGCCGACGGCGTCACCGGGGCGCGGCTGCCGGGCGAGGTAACCGATTTCATGGCGGCACGCCTTACCGGTCGGATTTTGGCCGAGGTTTAGCGAGGCACTTCTTTGTTTGAAAACAAAGAAACCCAAAACTTCAGTCATCTGTTGCCGTTGGCCCAGGTCTCGCCGCAGTCCCGAGCCAACGGCAACAAAGTGTCAAAAAGTTTTTTTGGTTCTTTTTGTTCACAAAAAGAACACCTTGCCTTCCA
>JACMOQ010000368.1 GCA_014377905.1 Acetobacteraceae bacterium
AACGTGGCGCGGCGGCCTTCCCAGGTGAGCGTTGCCAGTGCCTCGATAACATTGAAGCCGCCAGTTGCGCGACCGTAATCGGATTCGAGGCCCCATATGCCCAGGATCGGGGCCGCCGGTACCCGATATTTGGCGCATACCGCATCCATCAGGGCGCGATGTTTGCGATACGCTTCCCGCCCACGGGAAATCCGCTCCGCCGAGACGATGCGGTCACGATATTGCGCCCAGGTCAGAGTGAATTCCGGCTGGCGGCGATCAAGATCGATCACCCGCTGGTTCATTTTGACCCCAACGAAAGCGCGGTCGAGGGTGATTTGGCGAATGCCGAGCTTGCGCGCGTCGGCTTTCACGCCCGAGATGAATTTATCCCAGTCACCGCCATTGGCGGCCCCAGCCTGGCTAGGGTATGCGGCGGAGGCTGCGAGAAGTATGGCGAGGAGGTTTCGGCGATTGATCATGGTGCCAACTTGCCATGCTGGACGGGTCGGCGGCAAGGCGACGCTAGGATGTTCTTTTTGTGAACAAAAAGAACCAAAAAAACTTTTTAATACTTTGTGGCCGTTGCCCGGGGCTATGTAGCTGGGCGGTTTCCTTGTTTGTTTTCAAACGAATCGAAGGCTTCCTTACTCCCGATACGACGCATCCCGCCGATCAAGCAGACGCAGTAGCCCCGGCCACTCTTTCTCGCCATAGGGCCGCGTGGCGCTCGGCGCATACATCCCCACCGATTTGTCGATGATCGCCTGGGGCAGATGATTGAGCGGGGTGTTGCACGCCATTGCGGCCACCTGGGCCTGGCAGGCGCGTTCCAGGGCGAACATGTAATTGAAGGCTTCTGGCATAGACCGGCCCACGGTCAACAGGCCGTGATTGCGCAGGATCATCAAGCTCATGCTGCCGAGATGGGCGGCGATGGCTTCGCGTTCCTCAGGGTGGCGCTCGGGGCCGTTAAAATCATGATAGGCGATGCGGCCAATGAAGCGATGCGCAGTCTGGGTCAGCGGTAGCAAGCCGCATTGCAGGGCCGAAACCGCGATGCCGGCGGTGGTGTGGGTATGGATCGCGGCCTCGATGTCCGGGCGGGCACGGTACAGCGCACTGTGGATCACGAAGGCGGCGGGTTGCAGGTTGTAGTCGGGCAGGCCTGGGCCGAATTCCGGTTGTAAAAGGACATTGCCCTCAACATCAACTTTCAGCAGCGATGACGCGGTAACCTCGCCGAACAGCAGGCCGTGGGCGATCAGCAAGAACTGGTCGGTGGTGCCAGGCACGCGCATCGACAGATGGGTGGCGATCATGTCGGTCATGCCGAAATGGTCACAAAGTCTGTATGCGGCGGCGAGGGTCACCCGCGCCTGCCATTCGGCCTCGGTCACGCGTTCGCGCAAGGACGGAATGCTGAGGGTAATGCTGGCGTCGTTCATGGGCGGGTTCTCCAACTGATAAGGCAGCATAGGCCGAAGCGGGTTGGGTTTGACAGCCTCCTTGCCCCGCCGTCGAATGGACAAGATCAGGGGAGAACCACCATGTCCGTACTCGCCAATGCCTGCGATTGCCACATGCATATTTTTGGCGATCCGGCGATGTATCCGCCGGCGACGTGGCGCGCTTACGACCCGGTGCCATTGGGATTGGACCGCTATGACAAGGAAGCCGCGCGGATGGGGTTTGCCCGCGTGGTGTTCGTCCAGCCCAGCGCGTACGGCACTGATAATAGCTGCATGTTGGCGGCTTTACTCGCGCGCGGGCCCACCAGCCGGGGGGTGGCGGTGATCGATGACGCAACCTCCGAGACGACGCTTGTTGTACTCCCCGCGGCCGGGACAATCGGCGTGCGGCTCAATCTGGGGGGCAACGGCATTCCCCGTCCGGCG
>JACMOQ010000043.1 GCA_014377905.1 Acetobacteraceae bacterium
CAGCGATATCGACCAGGAAATCCGCGTTGCCGACGCGCACTACAACAATGTCGTCAGCATCGCGACGCTGGACGGCGCGCACCGGGCCGAAATGATCGTCTGGGGCCGATACAAGCTGACGGCCGAGGCACCGCAGCGCTATGTCGTCGATTTCTACGCCGTCGAACTGCGCCCGCCGGAAGGCGTTTCCGAAGCCGAGGTGCGCAGCCATTTCGGCCTCGACGCCGACCACCCGCTGAAATCCGACCTGAAGCCGATGAAGCTGCATTCCGACGTGGTATATTGTGACGACGACATGCGGATCAATTTCGGCAGCATGGGCGGCGTCTATGTGCTGCGGCGGTTGGCCACGCCGGGCAAGTCGATCAGCTTTCAATAAACGTTGCCCGGCCCCGGCGGCTGCGGCATGGACGCGGGCATGGATGAAGCCCTTTCCGACGCGCAGAACACCGCCTGGCGCCTGTTGGTGCGCGCCGCCGCCGACCGGCGCAGCCCGATGCACACGCCGGTGGTGGCGACGATTGCCGGCGGCGCCCCCGATGCGCGGGTGATGGTGCTGCGCGCGGCCGACCGGGCGGCGGCGGCGCTGCGTTTCCACACCGATGCGCGGTCCCCGAAATGCTTGGCGATGGATGGCGCGCCGGTGATGGTGCTGGCCTATCACCCGGGCGAAGCCATTCAGTTGCGCATCGCCGGCACGGCACGGATCGACCGCGACAGCCCGCTGGTCGATGCGATCTGGGCGCAAGCGACGCCCTTTGCCCGGCGCATCTACCTTGTCGAGCAAGCCCCCGGCACGCCACTTGCCGCCGCCGCATCGGGCCTGCCGGCGTGGGTGGAGGGTCGCAAGCCGGAGGAAGCCGAACTGGTGCCGGCGCGCGGCAATTTCGCGGTGGTGCACATCGATATCACGCGGATCGACTGGCTGCATCTGGCGCAGGCAGGGCACGCCCGCGCTGTTTTTGACGCAGCCGACGGCTGGGCCGGCGAATGGTGCGCGCCCTGAACGCAGGTTTGCGGTCAAGGGGGCACAAATCGGGAGAATGGCGATGCGGCGCTGGGGAATATTGTTGCTGCTGTTCGTCGCCGGGTGCAGCCGGACGCCGCCGGTCGAAACCGCCGGCCCGGCAATGCGGCCGCCGCTCATCCTGATCTCCGTCGATGGCTTGCGGCCCGATTACCTGGACCGCGGCGCCACCCCCAATATCAACGCGCTGGCGGCATCCGGCGTGCGCGCCAAGGCAATGCGGCCCAGCTTTCCATCGCTGACCTTTCCCAACCATTACACGCTGGTGACGGGGTTGCGGCCCGACCATCACGGCATCGTCAACAACAACATGGAGGACGCCGCCATCCCCGGCAAAGCCTTTGCCCTGTCGAACCGCGACGCAGTGATCGATCGGCGCTGGTGGGACCAAGCGGAACCGGTGTGGGTGACGGCGGAAAAGGCCGGGGTGCGGACGGCGACGATGTTCTGGCCGGGCTCCGAAGCGCCAATACACGGCGTGCGGCCGGCGCAGTGGATGGTGTTCGACGGCAAATTGCCCAATCAGGCGCGGGTGGCGCAGATCTTAAGCTGGCTCGACCAGCCGCAGCGCCCGGGTTTCCTGACGCTGTATTTCGACACGGTGGACCATGATGGCCATGAATTCGGCCCGGATGCGCCGGAAACCACCGCCGCGATGGCGGAGATCGATGCGCGGATTGGCGACCTTGTCGCCGGGTTGAAGGCGCGCGGGATTGCGGCGAATATCGTGCTGGTGTCGGACCATGGCATGATCGCCGTCGCCCCGGAACGCACCGTGCGGATTGACCAGCTGCTGCCCGCGGGCAGCTATCGCTTCATCAGCGGCGGCGCGCTCGCCGGGCTGGAGCCGATGCCGGGACAGGAAGCCGCGCTGGCGGCCGCCGTGTTGAAACCCAATGACCATATGCAATGCGCCCGCAAGGCCTCCCTGCCCGCCCGCCTGCATTATGGCCGCAACGCACGCGTGCCCTCGTTCGTCTGCATCGCCCAGCCCGGCTGGATGATCCTCGGCCAGCCGCCACGCGAGGGCAGCCGGCTTGGCGGCATGCACGGCTATGACCCGGATGTGCCCGAAATGGCCGCGACGTTTGTGGCAAGCGGCCCCGCGTTCAAGGCCAGCACGGTGTTGCCGGTGTTCGACAATGTCGATGTCTATCCGCTGCTGATGCGTCTGATTGGGGTCAAGGCTCTGACGTCGGATGGGGATATTGCGGGGGTCAAGGCGGGGTTGAAGTAGAGGACTGGCCTGGGACCCGGGCTACGTCTGTTTCTGGGACAGAGCGGCCGTTCCCGGAATCCTCGCTAAACGTCTCCTTACGCCAGGACCCGACATCCGCAGTGTGCCCAATAGGCCTTCTGGTGCACGATCAACATCGTCGTCCTGTTTCTGGCGGCGATGCTGTGCCTTGGGAAGACCGTAAGCGGTGCCTGGTGGCCGCGGTTTTCGGTTTGGGCTGATTGTGGCACCCTCTTTGCCTGATTTGGCGGAGGGGATTTTCTGATGGAGTTACAAAGCGAGCTACGGATGGAGTCTACGCGGCGTGCTCGTCCGATCGAGGTGATGGTTGGCTCGACGGGACGTCGCTGTTGGCCGGATGCCTTGAAGGCGCGGGTCGTCGCCGAGACGCTGCAGCCCGATTCACGGGTTCGCGATGTTGCCGCCCGGTACGGGCTTTTGCCACACCATGTGTCGGCGTGGCGGTCCATGGCTCGCAAGGGAACACTGATTTTGGCCGAGGCCGATATGCCGGCTTTCGTGCCGGTTACCTTGCAGGACAACGCTGACGCTGGCCCTGTCGGTGGCGCGCCCTCTGATCTGCGCATTTAGGCGCC
>JACMOQ010000369.1 GCA_014377905.1 Acetobacteraceae bacterium
CCGCCGACGCTTGCCATGACCTTCCGCATCAACGACGGCCCGTTGGGCGGACGTGAAGGCAAGAAGGTGACATCGCGCCAGATCCGCGATCGCCTGATGCGCGAAACCGAAGGCAACGTCGCCATCAAGGTTACCATCAGCCACGAACATGATGCGTTCGAGGTTGCCGGGCGCGGCGAATTGCAGTTGGGCGTGCTGATCGAGCAAATGCGCCGCGAAGGCTTTGAACTCACCATCGGCCGCCCCCGCGTGCTGACCCGCGAAAATCCGGAAACCGGCGCCCGCGAGGAGCCGATGGAGGACGTGCTGGTCGATGTGGATGAACCCTACACCGGCGTCGTGGTTGAAAAACTCAGCCGCCGCAAAGGCGTGATGCAGGACATGCGCCCGTCCGGCGGTGGCAAGGTCCGCATGACCTTCCACATGCCGAGCCGCGGCCTGATCGGCTACCACGGCGAATTCCTGACGGACACCCGCGGCTCCGGCATCATGAACCGCATGTTCGCTGGCTACGCCCCCTGGGTCGGCAACATCGAAGGTCGCCGCAATGGCAGCCTGATTTCCAACTCCGACGGCAACGCGGTGCTGTATTCGCTGTGGTATCTCCAGGAACGCGGCGAGTTGTTCGTCGATCCGGGCGACAAGGTCTATGTCGGCCTGATCCTCGGCCAGCATTCCCGCGACAGTGACCTCGACGTGAACGTGATCAAGGAAAAGAAGCTCACCAACATCCGCGCCGCCGGCAAGGACGAGGCGATGCTGCTGATCCCGCCGCGCCGGATGAGCCTGGAGCAGGCGATCGCTTATATCGAAGACGACGAACTAGTTGAGGTAACGCCGAGCGCCATTCGGTTGCGCAAGCGCTATCTCGACCCGCATGAGCGTAAGCGGTTCGAGAAGCGGACGGTTGATATCGACGCGATGGCGTAAGGAAGGCACTTAGGTCGTCATTGCGGGCCTTTGCGAAGCAATCCATGCCGAGGGATCACGGGTGCCCCACTGAAGCAGGCTAGCCGATGGGGGCAAAGTGCTTGGGTAGCCCATGTGCATATCCATGCCCTCGCGCTTGGATGGTGAGCACGGCGCGCGGAATTTGATCTCCTTCGGTCGGCGGAAACGACGCACGGAATTTGCCCGCCATATGCTCTTGACGTTTGTGCGCAGGATTGCGGTTATGGGCCGAAAGGAGACTTTCTATGCCGATCTACGCCCTCGATGACGTGACCCCTGAGCTACCCGACGAAGATCGCTACTGGGTCGCGCCCGATGCCCATGTGATGGGCCGGGTGCGGTTTGCCGAAGATGTCGGCGTTTGGTTTGGCGCGGTGCTGCGTGGCGATAACGACCTGATCAGCATCGGGGCTCGCAGCAACATCCAGGAAGGCGCGATGCTGCACACCGATCGCGGCTTCCCGATCATCGTCGGCGAAGACGTTACCATTGGCCATCACGCGATTCTGCACGGCTGCACGGTGGGCGATGGCTCATTGATCGGCATGGGTGCCACCATCCTCAACGGCGCCAAGATCGGCAAAGGCTGCCTGGTCGGCGCTAATGCGTTGGTGACCGAGGGCAAAGAATTCCCCGATTATTCCATGATCATGGGCGCACCAGCCAAGGCAACGCGGGTGCTGGATGAACCCACCGCCGCTCGCCTGCGGTCGGGCGAGAAGAACTACGTCTCCAACTGGCAGCGCTTCAAAACGGGGCTCCGCCGCATCGACTGATCGCGCTATTGCGGGGCAGGCTCCGTGTCGGGCGAGAACGCTCCTGGCCATTGGCGGTCCTGGCGATCAGGGTGGTGTCCATGCCGATCACCATGTGTCCACGAACGGATACTTTTTGCCCGTTCGCGATGGTGTCGGCGGCACCCGCTTCAAGCCACGGGCAAGCCAGCCGCGCGTTTCGGCGGGATCGATGACATCGTCCAAGCCGCCGCCGGTTACCGCGTTCACCGCCCGCGCGCTTTCGTAAGCGTCCGCCACCCGCCGGTCGAATTCGTCGCGCCGCGCCGCGGGGTCGGCAATCGCCGCGAGTTCATTGCGGTATCCGAGTTTAACCGACCCCTCGATATTCATGCCGGCAAACTCGGCCGTTGGCCACGCCACGGTGAAAAACCCGATCAGCGTGCTGGCGCCGCACATGGCCTGGCCGCCCAAGCCATAGGCTTTGCGCGCGATGACGCAGAACAGCGGCACTGTCAGGTTGGCACCGACATTGAATAGGCGCACGCAATGCCGCACCAGCGCCGTCCGTTCGGCATCCGGTCCGACCATAATGCCGGGACAATCCATCAGGCTGAGCACCGGGATGTCGAAGGCATCACAAAGCTGGAGGAAGCGCGCGCCCTTATCGGCACCATCAGAATCGATCGCGCCGGCCAGATGATGCGGATTGTTGGCGATCACCCCCATCGGCTTGCCCTCGATGCGGATGAAGGCGGTGATGATACCGATGCCGAATTTCTCCCGGATTTCGAGCACGGAATCCTTGTCGGCAATGGTGTGAAGGATTTCCCGCATATCATAGAGCCGCAACCGGTTTTCCGGAACCGCATGGCGCAATGTGCGCTGGTCGTGCGCTTCCCATTCGGTCGTCGCGCCCTGGAAATAGGATAGGTATTTCTTCGCGGTCTGTACCGCCGCCGCCTCGTCCTTGACCAAAATATCGACGACACCATTGGGAACCTGGAACGACATCGGCCCGACTTCCTCGGGCGTGTAGATGCCAAGCCCGCCACCCTCGATCATCGCCGGGCCACCCATCGCGAGGGTGGTGCCCTCGGTCGCGATGATGACGTCACAACAGGCCACCAGCGCGGTATTGCCGGCAAAGCAGCGGCCATTAACCACGGCAATCATCGGCACCAGCCCGCTCAGTTGGGACAGGCTGGTGAAGGTGTGGGTGTCCATCGCCACGCGCGGGCCGGTATGGTCATCGCCCGGCCGGCCGCCGCCGCCTTCGCCGAACAAGATCAGCGGCAGACGGAAACGCTGCGCCAGCACGAACATGCGGTCCTGCTTGTAGTGGTTGCGCCCACCCTGGGTCCCGGCCAGCACGGTGTAGTCGTAATGCACCAGGGCCACACGCGCGGTTTGTTCGCCGAACAGGTCGGCGTTGACGGTGCACATCCCCGCGATCAGCCCATCCGCCGGGGTGTTTTTGCGAAGCGTATCCATATCGTGACGCTGATGCTGGCGGGCGACGATCAGGGGCCAGTATTCATCGAACGATCCGGCATCGACGAGTTCGGCGATATTCTCCCGCGGCATCCGGTACCCGCGTCCGCGCCGGCGTCGCACTGCCTCGGGACGATTTTCATCGAGGGTCAAGGCGTGGCGCGCGATGTTTTCCTGCAAATCCGGACGGATGAAATCAGGGTCGAGCGCCGCGATGGCCGCTATTGCACCGCCTGCCACATCGGCCTGCTCGACAAACACAATCGGGTAGCCTTCGCGCACCACATCGCCTGCCACCATGGTAACGCCGCGCACGATGCCGCTATGGGGGGCGGCGATGACGTGCTCCATCTTCATCGCCTCAACCACCGCCAATTGCTGGCCCTGTTGGACCTCATCACCGACAGCGACGTTGATCGCAATGATGGTGCCCTGGATTGGGCTGGCAACGCCGGCCGATCCATTGGGGCCGACCATCTCTGGTGGCGCTGGCTTTTCTTCCACCGCATGCTCGGCTTTGACCTGGGCATCATGGGCAAACAGCGCCAGCGGATCGCGGCTGGTGACCCGTGCGCCGGCAAACCCGCCCGCGGCGGCGGGTGCTGCAACCGGGGCCGCCATGAACCGATCGCGGCCTTCCGGCACGGCTGCCAGCGCGGCCAAATTTTCATCGACCCAGCTTGTGTGAACACCATCCGCGGTAAAGTCGGGATGGGCGAGAATATTTTGCAGGAACGGGATATTCGTTCCAACACCTTCGAGGCGGAATTCGCTCAACGCCCGCTTAGTCTTGCCGACCGCATCAATGAAGTTCGATGTCGAAGACCGGCAAATCACCTTGGCGAGCAGCGAGTCAAACGCATCGCTAGTTTTATATCCGGCATAACCGAAGCCATCGGTGCGCACGCCGGGGCCGTTGGGGGCTTCATACACCGTGAGCGTGCCGCCAGCCGGGCGGAAGGTGCCGTTCGGTCGCAAGGTTTCCATGTTGACCCGGGCCTGTATGGCGTACCCGCGCAAGCGGATCGGCGCATCGAGACCAAGGGCTGCCAGGCTATCCCCCTCGGCGAGGCGGATCTGGGTTTGCACCAGGTCAACCCCGGTGACTTCTTCGGTGACCGTGTGTTCAACCTGCAAGCGGGCATTGGCTTCGATGAACACGAACGGTTGCACGCCAGGGCGGCCGGAGACATCGACGAGAAACTCAAACGTCCCGAGGTTGGCGTAGCCTACGCCGCGCGCGAAGCGCGCCGCCGCATCCAGGATAGCCTCGCGAATACCGCTATCCAGGCCGGGCGCGGGGGCGATTTCGATGACTTTCTGAAACCGCCGTTGCACGCTGCATTCGCGCTCGCCAAGGTGCATCACGTTGCCTGCACGATCGCCGAGCACCTGGACCTCGATATGCCGGGCGCGGGGGATGAACTCCTCAACATAGACATCTTCCCGACCGAACGCGGCACGGGCTTCGGATTGACAACGCTTGAACGCATTGTCGATATCGCCGGCCACCAGCACTGCCCTGGTGCCCCGCCCGCCGCCGCCGGCCACCGCCTTGATGATCATTGCGCCGCCGTCACCCAGGGTCGCGAAGAAGGCGTGGGCTTCGTCCAGCGTAATTGCGTGGTCCAGGCCCCTGATCACCGGCACCCCCGCGGCTATCGCTGCTTGCCGGGCGCGCGCCTTGTCGCCGAACAGATCGAGATGGTCTGGGTTGGGACCGACAAACAACAATCCCGCCTCGGCGCAGGCGCGGGCGAAATCGGCCCGTTCGGCGAGGAAGCCGTAACCCGGATGCACCCCGTTTGCCCCAGTCGCGACCGCTGCTGCAACAATGCCCGCAATGTCGAGATAAGGCGCGGGGCCTTTTCCGATCAGCGCGAAGGCTTCATCTGCGACGCGGACATGCAGGCTCATTGCGTCATCTTCGGAATGCACCGCTACGGTGGGGATGCCAAGATCGGCCGCCGCGCGGGCAATGCGGATGGCAATTTCGCCACGGTTGGCAATCAGAAGTTTTTTCAGGCGCATGTGATGTTCTCGCGAAGGGGTTGGACGGCCCTGGTGCCGATGATGCTGTGATCCAGCCAGGCGGCATAGGCGTCCTTCACTATTGATTGGGTGGCTTGTCCCCTGCGACCATCGTGCCACGATTTACGCGCCCGGCAACCCCACATCTGGGACTTGACGGCGCGCGGCGGGCGGAGGACCGTGTGTTTATGATTGATGCATCCGACCTCCACCGCAGCCTGCTCACCATCGATACGCATATCGATATCCCGTTCCCGGATGGCCCGAACTTCTTTCAAGACGGCAAACGCAAGGTTGACTTGCCGAAAATGAAACGTGGCCAGTTGGCCGCGGGATGTTTCGCGGCCTACATCGCGCAAGGCCTGCGCACGCCAGATGCCTACAAGTCCGCAGTCGTGCGCACTACCGCGATGCTGCGGGCCATCAACGCGATGGGCGCCACCAATGAAGGGGCGCGGGTCTGTGTCACTGCCGACGAAATCAACAAGGCCCATGACGACGGCGTCACCATCGTGGTGCCTTGCGTCGAAAACGGCCAATCGATCGGCGGCGACGTCGCCAATCTGGCGATTTTTTATGACCTTGGGGCCCGCTACCTCACCTTAACCCATTTCGGCCATAACGCGCTGGCTGACAGCTCCAATCCGCGCGCCGATCTGGCCGACGTGGCGGAAGAACATGGTGGGCTGTCCGATCTCGGGCGGTCCGTGGTCGGCGAGCTCAACCGGCTCGGCATGCTGGTCGACATCGCGCATACTTCCAAAAAAACCATGATGCAGTCGGCGTTGCTATCGCGCACCCCGGTGCTGTCGACCCATTCATGCATCAAGGCGCTGTGCGACAACGCCCGTAATGTCGATGACGAACAGCTCGACATGCTGGCCCAGGTCGGCGGTGTGGTGCAGGTGACAGCGGTGCCGGCGTTCCTGAAAACTGGCGGCAAGGCCGATACGGTCACGGTTGCTGACTACTGCGACCATGTCGATTACGCGGTGAAGCGGATCGGCATTGCCCATGTCGGGATATCATCCGACTTCGATGGCGGCGGTGGCTTCGTCGGCTGGTTCGACGCGAGCGAGAGCGCCAATATCACCAGCGAACTGGTGCAACGTGGATATGGCGCCAGTGATATCGCGGCGCTGTGGGGTGGGAACTTCATGCGGTTGCTGCGGTTGGCTGAGGCGCGCAAGGGCACTGCATAAACAAGTCCTGCGGTCTAATCAGTTTGGCAAGTATCCAATCCGCCGCAGAAATCCCAGCAACGGCAGGAGCGGTAGCCCAAGAATTGCACTATGATGGCCGTCGATGCGTTCAAACAACTGGATACCTTGATCTTCCAGGCGATAAGCGCCCACCGTGGTGGTCGCGTGGTGGCCCTCAGCTGTGAGGTAGCTGTCCAGAAACGCATCGGAAAAATCCCGCATGGTCAGCAATGGCTCCTCGACATGCTGCCAAAGGTTTTGGTTCCCCCGCAGACAGATCGTCGCGGTTACCAGGCGATGGGTGCGGTTGCGCAGGCGACGGAGATGCGATCGCGCTTCAGCACTATCGACGGGCTTGTCGAACCAGTCATTTCCACAAACCAAGATCTGATCACCACCGATAACCAGCACGTCTGGATGATCGCGGGTGATTTTTTCGGCTTTCAGACGAGCGAGTTGCATGGCGGTTCCAGCCACATTCTGGCCCGACAGGATTGCCGCGTGTTTGACGGCGCCTTCATCGATATACGCAGGCATCGCCGTGAAAGGGATACCCGCGCCGCGCAACAGCCCGGCCCGATAGGGCGATTGGCTGGCTAAGATCAGCTTCATCAAAACTATGTCCTTCAAGGCACCAAACCACCGGCTACACCATGAAACGCTTTTTTTCTTTACCGCTTCGCAGCGCGCTTGGCATGCCACGCATCCATGAGTTGCAAAATTGTCGCCGAGGTTTCTTCAATCGATCGACGGGTGACATCGATCATCGGCCACCCCCGCGCCGCGCATAATCGCTTGGCCCACAGCAATTCAGCCCGCACCGCTTCCTGATCGACATAGTCGGTTGTACCACCGCGAGATGTTTCTGGGCTGCCAGTGGCAATCATCCGCAGTCGGTTGCGGCGGATTTCGATGAGTGCATTGGCATCAATCGACAGCCCAACCACCGGGCAGTGGGGTGCTTCAAGCCCAGGCGGTTCCGGCGTGCCAGGCACCAGCGGAATATTGGCAGCTTTGATGCCGCGGTTGGCGAGATAGAAGGATGTCGGGGTTTTCGATGATCGCGAGACCCCAACAAGCACCACATCGGCTTCGGCAAGTCCGGCCTGCGCCTGGCCATCGTCATGGGCCAGAATGTAGTGCATCGCATCAATGCGTTTGAAATAGGCGGCATCAAGCACATATTGCCGACCGGGCCGCGCCGTCGCCTGATGACCGAACTGTTGTTGCAGCATCCCGAGCACCGGATCGAGCACGTGGATGACAGGCAGGTTTAACCGCATAGCGGCCTCGTCCAGTTCCCCTCGCATCCCAGCTTCGACGAGCGTTGACAGGATCGGGCCAGGCTCCGCCTCGACGCCATCGATCACCCGATGCAGCTGGAATCGGGTGCGGATCAGGCTCCAGCGGTGATGGACAATGCGACCTTCTTCCTTGCCCTCCTCAAACTGCGCCAAAGTGGCACGCAGGATGGAGTTCAGTGTTTCACCGGTCGCGTCGGAGACAAGATGCAGATGCAAGCTTTGTGCGTCAGTCATCGGCGGGGGATTACGGGGATAAGGGACGAAATCATACACAGGGTTCCAGACAGGACTGGGCAAGCGGGGATAAGTCGCCATGTTGCGCGAACAGGGATGCTTTTACGAGGGTCTGCGGCGGATCTGGGCATGATTTGCAATTTAGGTTGGGGATCAGACGGCTAGGGCCCGCAACGCATGTGGACAAGCCCGAGATAACTGGCCAAAGCCGGGGTACCTCGCTATCCACAGGCCCATCTACCCCTACATCCTTTTAAGGATTCTATCTTTCTTGAAGAAGGCGTTGGCGATCCGATGACAAAAGCCGTTTTGCAGGTGCTTGCTGGGGAGGCTGTGTGGCCGCCGCCGATCTGGATGTTGCGCCAGGCCGGGCGCTACTTGCCGGAGTATCGTGCGATCCGGGCGCAATGCCGGGATTTCATCGATCTGGCGACCAGCCCGTGGAAGGCTGCCGAGGTAACCTTGCAGCCGGTGCGGCGTTTTGGCATGGACGCGGCGATCCTGTTCAGCGACATCCTGATGGTGCCATGGGCGCTGGGGCAGGGGCTGCGGTTTTCCGAAGGCGAAGGCCCCCAACTCCCGCCGATCCGCGATGCGGCCGGTGTGGATGCGCTGGATCTGTCCAAAGTGGACGCGGCCATCCAACCGATCCTGGAAACTGTCCGCAAAGTGGCGGCCGATGTTGGCGCGGCTACTTTGATAGGCTTTGCCGGCAGCCCGTTTACGGTTGCGTGCTACATGGTGGAAGGGCACGGATCGAAGGAGTTTGGTGCTGTGCGCGCAATGGCGCACGGTGATCCCGCGTTGTTCATGCGGCTGATAGGCATTATTGAGGCGGCGACGATCACCTATCTATCTGCCCAGATTTGCGCCGGCGCTGAGGCGGTCATGCTGTTCGACAGTTGGTCCGGGATCCTGCCGCCGCGTTTGTTCCGCGAATTTGTGATTTTGCCCACTGCCCGGATTGTTGCGGCCCTCAGGCTTAAGCACCCCGATATTCCAGTGATCGGTTTTCCCCGCCTCGCTGGTCTGATGGTTGGGGAGTATGCTGTCCAAACTGGGGTACAGGCGGTGCACCTCGATACGGCAATGGATCCCGCATCGGTGCACCTGCCAGCTGGGGTGGCGGTGCAGGGTAATCTCGACCCAATGGCTTTGTTAACTGGTGGCGCGGCGATGGCTGTTGAAACCGCCGGGATTCTGGCCGCGCGCCGTGGCCTTCTCCATATCTTTAACCTTGGTCATGGCATTATCAAGGAAACCCCGCCGGAACATGTTGCGGCATTGGTTGCCCAGGTGCGCGCCGCATGAGCCGGATCGCCATCGTTCTATTTAATCTTGGCGGTCCCAGTGGCCCTGAGGCTATCAAGCCGTTCCTTCTTAATCTGTTCCGCGATCCGGCCATCTTGCGCGTGCCATCTTTTGTGCGTCCGCTTCTTGCCCGATACATCGCCAGCGCGCGGGTCAAGCCGGCGACTGAAATCTATGCGCTGATGGGGGGGAAATCCCCGCTGCTCGACCTTACCAACGCCCAGGCGCGCGCGTTGGAAGCTGAATTGCCGGAGCTTGAGGTAAAATGCTTCGTAGCGATGCGCTACTGGCATCCGTTTGCAGCCCAAACAGTGAAAGAGGTTCGCGACTGGAACCCGGATGAGATCGTTTTGCTGCCGCTCTATCCCCAATTTTCAACTACCACGACCGGCAGCTCGCTGACCGATTGGCGGGAAGCTGCTGCCAAGGCAGGTCTTGCTAAACCGGTTATCAGCGTGTGTTGCTACCACAATGATCCAGGTTTCGTGTCCGCAATAGCTGGGCTGGTGCGTCGCAGTTATGATGCCGCACGTGCCGAGGTTTCACGTGAAACCGGTTTGCGAATCCTGTTTTCCGCCCATGGTCTGCCCGAGGTGATCATCAAACGTGGTGATCCCTATCAAGCGCAGATTGAGAGTACTGTGGCATCGGTTGTTGCAGCCCTCGCCATCGACGGCCTGGATTACGCGGTTTGCTATCAGTCGCGCGCCACGCCGCAAGTCTGGATTGGGCCATCAACGGATTCCGAGGTTGAGCGCGCCGGACATGACAAGGTGGCCTTGCTGGTGGTGCCGATCGCGTTTGTGTCCGACCACTCCGAGACTTTGGTCGAGTTGGATATGGAATATCGTGAACTGGCGCATAAATCGGGCGTTCCCGCCTATTTCCGAACACCAGCAGCGAACTCGGATGCTGGGTTCATTACAGCACTTGCCAACTTGGTAAGGGCAGCGCGCGCGCATGGTCCAGGCCTGTGTAACCTGGCGGTGCGCGGAATTTGCCCGTCCGCCAATAGCGACTGCCCGTGGCAAAAAGCTGGGGCAACGCCATGACAGCTCTGGCAATGATGCGGGCGCGCACAACCAAACTGCGGCTGGTGATTTTCGACTGCGACGGTGTGCTGGTGAACAGCGAACCGGTAGCCAATCGCGTGGTCGCTGAAATGCTGACTGCCGAAGGGTGGGCAATGACCCCGCATGAAGCCGATCGGCGTTTCCTTGGGATGAGTTTCCCCGACATTGTGCCTGTGGTCG
>JACMOQ010000370.1 GCA_014377905.1 Acetobacteraceae bacterium
ATCCTCAAACATGGTGGCTTGCAGCTCTGGCTCGCCGCTACGCAATCCTCTGCCGGCAAGCCAATGTCGATTGACGCGCAGCGAGCGCCGGGCGGCCGGCACATTCTATGTGAAGACCCCGCGGGCAATGCGGTCGAATTGTTCCAACCCCGATGAACGGGCTGGCGCGCGCGATGGTCCTAGCCCTGGCGCTTTGGTCCAGCGCCGTTCATTCCCAACCCTGCGATCCCTGCGTGCTGGCTGATGGCGGCTACCGCGCAGTGGCACCTGCGGGCTGGGACCCGGGCAACAGACTCAAGCTGCTGATATTTCTGCACGGCTGGCAGAATTCCGCAGCCGACATCCTGGCTGATGCGGACGTGACTGGCCCCGCCGCTGAAGCTGGGTATTTGCTGGTGGCACCTGACGGGATCGGCAAGCGTTGGTCGTTTCGCGGCAGCCCGACGGGTGGGCGCGACGATATCGGCTTCGTGCATCGGGTGCTGGAAGATGTCCGCCGCCGCTGGCCCATCGATCCACATTTTGTCGTCGTGGGCGGGTTTTCCATCGGTGCCTCGCTGGTCTGGGACCTCGCCTGCCACGATGCAGCGGGCTTCACCGCGTTCCTGCCGCTGTCCGGTGGGTTCTGGGCGCCGCTGCCCGCGTCGTGCACCGCGGGCCCGGTCAATTTGCGGCAGAGCCATGGGCGCACCGATACAACTTTTCCGCTTACCGGCCGCGCGGTCGGCCAACGCATGCAGCAAGGCAACATCATCGACGGCTTTTCCCGCTGGCGCGAGGTGAACAAATGTCCCGCCCAACCGTCTCGCCGCTTTTACGATGGCGATCTCGATTGCGATGACTGGGTTGGCTGTGACAGCGGCCTCGCGCTGCAGCTTTGCCTGCATCCGGGTGGCCATATGATCCAAGCCCACCACATCGCCGCCGGTTTGCGCTGGGCGGATCAGCTTCACTAGCCCCCCTCGGCAGCGGCGGCAGAGTGTGGCAACCTGGGTTTAACGTGAACGCTGGAGACTTGCCATCGCTGCCCTTCGCCAGTTGCTTCTGATGCGCCACGCCAAGTCGGGCTGGGATGACCCAAGTCTCTCCGACCATGCCCGACCGTTGAATACGCTCGGGCGGGCTGCTGCCACGGCGATGCGCGGCGCGATGTTGGATCTCGGCCTCACGCCCGATCTGGTGCTGGTGAGCTCTGCCCGCCGCACCCTGCAAACGCTGCATTTGTTGGAACCCTGGGACCAAACCCCGCTGATCGAGGTGATCGATACGCTCTACCTCGCCGATCTCGACACCTTGCTGGGTGTGCTTCACACCGTGCCAGAAACGCTGCGCAGTGTGATGCTGATCGGCCATAATCCCGGCATGCACGAACTTGCCCTCCATATGATCGGGGGCGGGTCGTCGGCGCAAATTAACCCCGATACAAGTCGTCTCACGCAGGGCTACCCGACCGGCGCTTTATGCGAGTTCACCGTTCCCGGAAGCTGGGCGGGTTTGTCTGCGGGCAGCGCTCGATTGCAGCGCTTTTTGGCACCGCGCGATCTGGCCGACGGCAATTGATGATAGCCCTGCGCAATTATCGCCGGGGCAGGGCCTGAAACGCATGCCCTTTATTACGCCAGACATGCAGGTCGAGGCCATATTCGGTCCTATTTTCGGGAACCTGACCGGTGTGATTTTGCAAACCGCGCCGCTCGCGGTCCTCGGCGCCGGGCCAGAACCAGTGCATCAGATGCGGGTCGCCACACGGCGGTTGCGTTCGGCATTCGGGTTGTTCGGCAAAATCGTTGACTGCCCGCAAGCCGCAGCCCTCAAAGCTGGTGCCCGCGCCCTGGCCGCGGTTCTCGGGCCGCCGCGTGATTGGGACGTTTTCCTGGCCGGCACCGGAGCCGACCTCACGGCGGCGCTGCCCAATGATGATGCGGTCGCCCGCCTCCTGGGTGCTGCCAGTCATCAGCAGCAGATTGCCTACGCGTCATTGCGCCGCTACCTCGACGGACCTGCGTTTCGCAAACTCGGCGCGCAGCTCGCGGTCTTTGCCGCCCAGCACGCCGGGTCGCAAGGATCGCCCGCCACGGTGCCCGACTTTGCCGCGTTCGCCGCGCGGATCTTAAAAAAGCGCCACAAGCGGTTGCGGGCAAGCGGGGAGGGCCCGGACGGCGCCGGAATCGCGACCCTTACCGTGCCCGAGCTGCATAATTGTCGCCTGCAAGCCAAGCGCCTGCGCTACATTGCCGAGTTCCTTGCGCCAGCTTTCCCGGCGCACGCCATCGCCCGCTACCTCCGCCGCCTGTCCGATTTGCAGGAGGCGTTGGGACATTCGAATGATGCAAGCGTCGCCGCCGATTTGATGGCACAGCTTGGCCGCGCCGGCGGACGTGGCTATGGCGGCGGCCTCGTGCGCGGCTTTGTCGCAGGACGGGCCGGCAATTATCATGACGATATCGCCAGCGCCTGGAGGAGGTTCCGCAAACTGGACGGTGCTGCTCTGTTTTCCGCGGCAAAGCCCGTCGATCTGGACAAGGATTAACCTGTCGGGGCTTGACCCGCGCACCGCGCTGCGCCACGTCATGACAATGAAAATCGTGATCCAGCCTCAGGTTCCCGACAACCGCGTTTTGGACATGACGCCCAGCGGCGAATTCGTCATGCCGCCACAGCGCCCCTGGTTTGACCGCATGATCGGCTGGGCGCTTGGCCTCGCTGGCCTCATGGTCGCAATCCTGACGATCGGCCTGGTGCTATGGTTCACCTTGCTGTTGTTGCCGTTTCTGCTCCTCGCTGGGGTGATCGGCTACTTGGCGTTACGCTGGTATATCTTCCGCCGTCGGTCCCGCGGTTAGCCGTTCAGACCAAATTCCTGCGCGATCAACGTGTAACTATGCCGGCGCGCGACAGGATCATGCGCGGTTGACAGCAACGCCATTTCCGCCACCCCGACCTCATCCGCCAGTTCCCGCAGTTTCCGGCCAACGATATCCGGCGTCCCGTAAAAACTGCGGGCGCGCAATCCTTCCAGTTTGGCCAGTTCGGCGTCTGAGTAATCATAAGCCTGCGCTTCCTCGGGCGATGGCAACGCCGCGAAAATCCCGCGATCGCGCCATATCCGAGCCAAGGCGCGGCTTGAAAACAGGCGTTCGGCCTCTTCCATTGTCTCGGCGGCCAGCGCCCACACGCAGATCGCCCCTTGCGCGACCGGATTGCGCGGGCTGGGCCGATATCCGTCGTGATAGAGCGCCAAAGCCTCCTTCGCGCCGCGCCCTTCGGAAATAAAATACGCAAAGCAATGCGGCAGGCCGAAATGCGCGGCGACCTGGGCGCCGAAATCGGAACTGCCGAGGATCCACACCTCCGGCAAATTTGGCCCTTGCGGCTGGGCGCTGATGTCGCGGAACGGGTGCCGCTCGACCAGTTTTTCGCCAGCGAGCCACGCCAGCAGATCGCGCACCTGGGCGGGAAACTGGTCCGACGCCGTCGCCGCGTTGGGATTGAGGGCATAGGCGGTCAACCCATCCGACCCCGGCGCCCGGCCAAGCCCAAGATCGATCCGGCCCGGCGCGATCGCATCCAGCACCCGGAATTGCTCGGCCACTTTCAACGCCGAATAATGCGGCAACATGACCCCCGCGCTGCCCACCCGAATGCGGCTGGTGGTGGCGGCAATCGCCGCGATCAGGATTTCCGGCGCCGATCCCGCGATCGAGGCCGAATTGTGATGCTCGGCGCACCAGTAGCGATGATAGCCCAGGGCTTCGGCGTGCTTGGCCAACGCCAGCGACTCGCGGATCGACACGTCGGGGGATCGACCGCTGACGACAGTGGATTGATCGAGAACAGAAAGCCGCATTGGGATGCCTTGGGTCAAAAACTCACATGTCCGAATATGGCATTGAGCGCGAGATAGACCAGCCCACCCACCAGAAACCCTACCAGCGTGCCGTTGATCCGGACATATTGCAGATCCGGCCCCAAACGCAGTTCCAGCCGTTCCACCAAAATTGCGCTATCCCAGCGATCGACCCCCTCGGCGATGAAATCGGCGAGTTGCCCCTGCGCCGCCGGCAGGAAGCCCGATGCCACCCCTTCAGCAGCGCGCTGCAAGCGGGCATGGGCGGCCGGATCAGTCCGCAGCATCTCGCCAAGATTGCCCAACGCCTCGGCGAGGAATGCCACCGTCCGCCCGTTGGGCTTGGCGGCATCGGCCTCCAACGCCATCCGCAAACGCGACCACACATCCCAAAACCAGGTTTTCACGCTGTCATGGCCAAGCACCGACCGCACCGCCGCCCCGAGTTCAGCGGCGCGGGCAGGGTCAGCTTCAATCCTTGCGATCTCGCGCCGCATCCATTCATCGAAGGCTGCGCGCAGTTCCGATCCGTCCGGCTCGATCTTGTCCAACTCGGTGGTAATCACCGCGAGCGCACGCTTGGCGATTGAGGCGCCCAGCGCCCAGCCCACCAGCCGGCCACCCTGTTCACGCACCCGTTCCTCGATCGCGTGGCGCAACGCTTCTTCACGCGTTGCCAGCAAGGTCTTGAACTGGCCGAGCACGTAGCCGAACACCTCCTGATGCCGGCCGCCTTCCATCAATTGTCGCAGGGCGCGCGCCACCACCCGACCTGCTTCCGGGCCACCGAGCACGCGCGGCAAAATCCGTGTCATCACCTTGCGTGCGCGGCCATCCTCAATCGTCGCCAGCAGGCGCGGCAGGGTGCTGGCGAGCGCCTCGGCGGCTGGACGGGTTGATGCCGGATCGGCCAGAAACCGGGCGACAATCCCGGCCAGATCGAGCTGGCCGAGCATCCGCGCGACATCGGCCTGGGTGAAAACATGGTCGGCAACGAACCTCCCCAGCGCCCGGCCCAGCTTGCCCTGCTCGCGCGCAATGATCGCTGTGTGCGGGATCGGCAGCCCGAGCGGATGGCGAAACAGCGCCGTCACTGCGAACCAGTCGGCAATCCCACCAACAAACCCGGCCTTGGCCGCGGCTTGCAGCAATTCGGTCCAGAAACCGGGCGGCATCGCAAAGGTCGCAAGTGTCACCCCCGCCATGGCAAACACCAGGGCAGAGGCAACCGCGCGGTGGCGGGCAAGGCGGCGGCGAGCAGGGCGGTCAGGATCAACCATTATCCCTCCTAGCACGAAGCGCCGCCGATCAGCAGTACTTCGGTCTCCTGCCGGGGATGGGTTGGATATTTAGGGTCAGCTTAGTCGAAATTCGTGATGGCGCAATGTGTTGCAAGATATATGTTACGATATTGCAACAAAATACTCGTAAATATGCCGCCTTTGCTACGCTCCCGAAAAAATGACAGACGATGGAGGCACACCCTCCACCATTGCAGCCAACGGCG
>JACMOQ010000371.1 GCA_014377905.1 Acetobacteraceae bacterium
GAAGCCGGGCTTACTACCTATGGCTATGACACTGAAGTTTTGCTGCCGGTCACCATTACGGCGTCAGGCGCTGGGGCGCTGAAGCTGTCGGCGAACTGGCTGATTTGCGCTAATGTCTGCATCCCCGAACAAGCCGAGTTCATCGTCGCCCTACGGGCCGGACCGGGGGGGAAATCCGCCGAAACCCCGCTTTTTGCCGCCGCCCTGCTTGCATCCCCGCGCCCCGCGCCGTGGCCGATCAGCCTGCGTGATGGCGAATTGCAACTCTCCGGCAATGGCTTGAACGCCGATACGGTGCGCGAAGCCTGGTTCATTCCGTCGGTATTCGACAGCATCCAGGCCAGTGCCACGCAGCGGCTCACAGCACATGACGGCGGAATTAACCTCGCGGTGCAAACCGGGCCGGCTTATCGCGCCGATGCGCCGTTGAACGGGGTGCTTGTGTTGCAAGACCGTGATGGGCAACAAACCGCGCTGGCTGTAAGCGTTGCGACTGTGGTCGATGCCATTCCGCTGTGGCAGGTGCTGTTGATGGCGTTGGCTGGCGGGGTCATTCTGAATTTGATGCCGTGCGTGTTCCCGGTGCTGGCGTTGAAGGCGGTTGGCCTTGCCAAGCTTGGTGGCAGGCAGCGCAGCTACGCCTTTTCCTGCGCGGCCGGCTATGCGGGCGGGATATTGGCAACGTTCTGCGGTATGGGGCTGGTGTTGCTGACGTTGCAGCAGGCCGGGTCGGCGGCGGGTTGGGGGTCGCAGGTCCAGTCGCCGGTCTTTGTTGCCGGCATGGCTTGGGGGCTGTTCGGCGTCGGGCTGAACTTGTCCGGGGTGTTCCAGATCAACGTCGGCGGCGCGGGGATGGGCCAGGACCTATGCAGCAAGCAGGGCGCGATTGGCAGTTTCTTCAGCGGCTTGCTGGCAGTGCTGGTGGCAACCCCGTGCACCGCGCCGTTCATGGGGGTGGCGATCGCGACGGCGCTGTCCGGCTCGGCGACCCAAACCATGGCGATTTTCACTGCAATGGGGGTGGGCCTTGCCTTGCCGTATGTGCTGATTGCGTGCAGCCCCACCGTCGCGCGGATGATGCCGCGCCCTGGTGCATGGATGGATGTGCTGAAACAGGCGCTGGCTTTCCCGATGTATGGCGCCGCGGTGTGGATGCTGTGGACGGTGAGCCAGGAAGCCGGCCCCACCGGGGTTGCGGTCACTGCATTCGGGCTGGTGCTGATCGGGATGGCGGCTTGGTTGTTCAACCTGCCGGGCGAAGGCTGGGGACGGCGCGTGTCGCGCGGCTTGGCCGTCGGTGCCCTTCTTGGTTGCGCCGGGCTGCTGATGGTGATCGCGCGGGCACCTGCAACCGCCGCGATCGTGGAGGCGGGAACTGAAGCCTATACCCAAGCCCGCCTGACGGCGTTGCGCGCCGAGGGACGGCCGGTATTCGTCAACATAACCGCGGCCTGGTGCATAACCTGCCTGATTAATGAACGGGTGGCGCTGGGAACCGACACCGTGCGCGCCGCATTCACCGCCCGCGATATCGTCTATCTGAAAGGCGACTGGACCCGTCAGGACCCGGCGATTACCGCCTTCCTCAAAGCCCAGGGCCGCGACGGCGTGCCGCTCTACGCTTATTTTCCGCCGGGGCAGGGTGCAGTTAAAATACTGCCGCAAATCCTGACCCCCGGAATGGTGTTGGACGCACTCGGCGGTTGACGGCTAGGCCTGCCGGCAGCACGCGCCAGCAGGAAACCCACCCATCGACTCCACCGCCGCCACCATCGCGGCCTAATCCTTGGTGAGTGCCGCGTCCGCCCTACGAATTCAACAGCGACGGTGATACCAGCTGCTTGCCGAGGTTCTTCCCCGCCAGCATCCCGATAAATGCCGCCGGCGCATTTTCGATGCCGTAAGCGATGGTTTTGCGCCACACCAGTTCGCCGGACGCAACCTTGGCCGCGAGGCCCGGCAACGCGACCGGGAATACGTCGGCATGATCGGACAGGATGAAGCCTTTCAGCATCACCCGTTGCGTCAGCAACATGGTGATGTTGTCGAGCGGGGCGCGGCTGCCACTGTAGCCGCTGCTGATCAGGCCGCAGAGCGCGATGCGGGCGAAGGTGTTCACGTGGCGCATTGCGTTGTCCATCACCACGCCGCCGACATTTTCGAAGATGCCGTCAATGCCGTTGGGGCAGGCGGCGGCGAGGTCGGCGGTCAGATTGCCGGATTTGTAATCAACACAGGCATCGAATTTCAGGTCATCGACCACATGGCGGCATTTGTCTGCCCCGCCGGCAACGCCGACCACACGGGCGCCGGCCTGCTTGGCCAATTGCCCGGCGATGCTGCCAACCGCGCCGGCGGCGGCGGACACCAGCACGGTTTCACCCTTTTTAGGTGCGATGATGTTGTAGATGCCGTGCCAGGCGGTGACGCCGGTCATGCCGGCCGGCCCGATATAGGCTTCAATCGGCAGCAGGCTGATGTCGAGCTTGCGCAAGGTTTTGCCGGCCAGCACGGCGTATTCCTGCCAGCCGCCGCCCATCGCCACGGCGTCACCGGCGGCAATGCCAGGGAAGCGGCTGTCTTGGACGATGCCGACCGACCCTCCACCCATCACTTCATCCACACCCTGTGGAGCTGCGTAGGATTTCACGTCGTTCAACCGCATGCGCATATAGGGGTCAACCGAGAAAAAGCTGGTCTTGACCAGGACCTGGCCGTCTTCAAGCGCCGGGATGGGGGCTTCCTGCAGGCGGAAATGTTCGACCCCGGCGGTCGGGCCGGTGGGGCGGGACGCAAGTACGATTTGGCGGTTTTGCATAAGGCGGTCCTCTCGATAGGTGTTGGGCCGCATATGCCGTCAGCAGCCGCCGCGCGTCCAGGCCACGGGGTGACAATTCGTGGGGTCGCTAAAGCGCCGGGTCACCATGGGGTAAATGCAGCACCCGCTTCTGGTCGGGGGGAATATCGCGCAAGGGCACTTAGTGCCTTTTTAGGTGTTCTTTTTGTGAACCAAGAAAACTTTTGACACTTTGTGGCCGTTGGCGTGGGACCCCCCGCGGTCGCACGCCAACGGCTGCAAATTATGAAAGTTTTTTGGCCTTACCCTACCTTCGCATCCTTAAAAGACGTCCCAGTCTCGGCCAACCGCCGGAGCAGCGCCGATGGCGCCCAACGCGCGCCGTACAGCTGGTGCCAGCGCTGGATTTGTTCGAAGACGTCCTTCACCCCGATCTGGTCGGCCCAGAACATCAGCCCACCGCGATAGCGCGGGAAGCCGAAGCCATAGAGCCACATCACATCGACGTCTGACGCGCGATAGGC